>NZ_WANV01000010.1 GCF_015521605.1 Thermococcus sp. | reverse complement strand
GATCATGAGTTACGCCCCAGATGAAGTGATAATCATCGGCGGGCCTGATGCGGTCGTTGAACAGTACGTTTCAGACCTTCAGGAGCTTGGAATTACCGTCGAACGCTGGGGCGGCCAGAACAGATACCAAACCAACATCATAGCAATGGAAAGGGCGGAGGTGGAGTTCCAGCTACAGTTCAACGGGAGTGTCATAGTTGCTGGAAACGACACCCTGGCCATAAGGAACGCCCTTCAGCTCGCGGTTCAGAACGGGGCAGTGATAATCTACGTCAACAAGAGCACCAACGTCACTGGAGTCATGGAGAAGCTCCGGGTGAAAACGGCTACCATGGTCAAGACGCAGGCATCTGAGAGGGTTATGGAGCGCGTTAAGGAGCAGCTCCGCGAGTGCAACTGCACCGCCGCGGAGGTTCAGGTCAACGTCACCAGGGAGACGGTTCTTCAGCTAATGGTTCAGGTCAGGGAGAGGGTCAAAACGATAGAGGAAATAGCCAACGAAACCAACTCCACCCAGCTCATGCAGCAGGTCAGGGTCATGGAAATGACAATGGAGAAGGCCAATACTGCGCTCCAGGCAGGAAACTATACCAGGGCGTACCAGCTGATGCTCGAACTTCAGATCCAGACTGAGTTCGGCCTCAAGATGGCGAACGGTGAAATGAAGGCGATGATGGAGATTAACAAAAAAGTTGCCCTTGAGCGCGAGATAGCCAAGCTGGAGGCCCAGATAAGTGTCATGGAGAGGGCTGGAATAGACGTCAGCTCAATCACCGCCCTGATGGAGGAGCTCAAGGTAATGGTTCAGAACGGCCAGTACGATGAGGCCAAAGAACTCATGAACCAGATAAAGGCCATGATACGGGACGCCTACCAGAACGGAAGGCAGGCCATCAGGGACAGCGCTCAGAAAACCCACGGAATGCGCCCATCACGGCCGTGAATAGACTAACACACGTTGGGCACCACCAACCCCCGGTATGGGAGCTAAAATCAGGGGCTTGAATCAGCTCCTTTCTGCCTCTCCCTTCTCCTTTTCTTCTGCTCCCTCAGGTAGGGGTACCTCATGATGTGGCCGCAGTTGAGGCACTTGATCACGACGTGGGGATAGGGCCTGCTCCTTAACCTCACGCGGGCGTTTTTGCCCGGGACGAGGAAGGAGTTGCACTTTTTGCAGTACCTCCTTTTCCACTTCCTCGGCATCCTTATTCTGGCCTTCTGCTGGACCGCGAGGGCTATCTCAACGTAGCGGTTGGCCAGCTCTGGCTCATAGGGAAAAACCCGCTCTGCGAGGGTAAAGAGGACGTTTACCCTCTCGCGGGCGATTCTGCGCTTTTCCCTCTGCTCCCTCTGGCGAATGAACTTCTTGGACATGCAATCACCCTATCAGCCTGAGTTTTCCTGGGAACGGTTCATATACATATCCCGCCGCTATAAACCTTTCAAGGAGCTCAGAGGCCTCTCTCTCCGAGAAGCCGTCCCGTACCATTTCGCGAACGAAGTCTTCCCTCGTTACCTCGTTCGAGGGGCTCACCGAGGCCAGGTCGTGGAGTATCTCCAGCGCCCTCTGGGCTTTGAGGGTTCCCGGGACGTACATGCGGTATTCCTTCAGGAGCTTTATCATCTCGGAGGGGTGATCCCGGAGAACGACCATCCAGTCGTTTACGATGGCCTCGTTTATCAGCTTGACGTCTCTGGCGGCCCTTTTGGTGGCCCTGCCGTTGAACCTGACTATTGATCCGAAGAGCCTCTTGCCAAGCTCCACCTTGAGCCTGATGTTCATCGGGCCGCTGGGGGCGGTTAAAGCCCGGAAGGGGTCCCCATAGTCGTCCCGCGATTCCCTGAGCCACTTCAGGAATTCCTCCTCAACGACACGGGCCTTTTCCCAGTCAAGCGATCCCAGCTTTTCCCTCTGGGTGAAGATGGTGACTAGAAGGTTCGGTATGAGCTGAAGGAACTCCCTGTTCTCCTCGAAGTATGGTTTTTCCTCGGAGGGCAGGAGAACAAAGGGTGTCTCTGAGATCCTTGCCATCCTGTTGAGGGGATTGGCGTCGACGTTTTTGGGGAGCAGACCGATAGCCCGCTTGTTCAGTATTCTTTCGGCGACCCACTTGGGCAGGCTGACGGTGCCTCTCTTCGTTGGCGGTGTGTAGTACACCATGTCGCTTCCGTTGGGATTTCCGAGCCTGAAATCTATGCCGAGGAAGGGGTCGTCTATTTCAAGAACCCTTTTTCTGGTGAGGCGAACCTCCCAGGGAAGGCTTGAGTAGAAGTACTTTAGGGCCTTCCAGAGGGCCAGGAGTCCGGAATTCTCCCTGTATTTGAACACCGTGAACTCGAACCCCTCGCCCCACTCCTCCCCCGGTATGTACGGGACGCCGTATATCGAGTAGATGAGGGCTTTTCGCATATCATCTCGCAGATACACCGTTCTTTCAAACAGATCCAGGACTTCTTGCCTGCTGAGCGCAAACTCGCGATAGTCCTTCCAGTACTCCGAGTAGTCTTGCCCCTCGATGCTGGAAGCGTGAACCATCCTTAGGCTTCCCCAGGGGTAGGCATCAATAACACCCCTCACGAGAACGTAGCTCCCGGGTTTTGCCCTCCCGGATATTGCAGTCTTTTCCGTTGCCCTGATAACCAGGTACGTGCGGAAGGTCTCACGGCCCAGGGAGGACAGCTCGGATGGTGACAGGGGAGAGAGCATGTAGTAGAGAGCATCCGCCGGCGCATGGGGCGGCCTTCTGCCCAGCAGAAAACCGGCTATCTCAATTTCCTCTCCATTTTTGAGCCGCTGGATCCTTATCTGGAACTCCCTGAGCCGCTTCCCTGGACTGAGCGGCTCTCTCGTCCTCTCAAGCCCCAGCAGTTCAATCAGCTCCTCCATCATTCACCTCCATCGACCGCAAGATTTATAAATGCACCGCGGGAGGTATAGAACGGTACGGCGGTCATAGCGGCGGGGTCACACCCGGTCTCGTTTCGACCCCGGAAGTTAAGCCCGCCAGCGATCCCGGTTGTACTGCCCTCCGGGAGGGGGCGGGAAGCCGGGGACGCCGCCGGCCACTATCCTTCTGATGCACTTCTCGCAAGTCTTAAATCGTTTGGGTGCGTACTTTTTTCGATGAGTCCTATGGTCCCCGAGGAGGAACTCCGGAGGAGATGGAGGCGAACCGTTGAGAGGCTTTTCAGGGAGCGGATTATTCGGAGTGAGGCCGTTAGGGAGGCTTTTCTTAAATACCCGCGCTATCTCTTCGTCCAGAAGCGCTACTGGGACTACGCCCACGTTGATGAGCCCCTCCCGATTCCCGCCGGACAGACGATAAGCGCCCCCCACATGGTTGCGATAATGCTTGAGCTGGCGGAGCTTAAACCGGGGATGAACGTCCTTGAGGTGGGAACCGGTAGCGGATGGAACGCGGCCCTGATAGCAGAGCTCGTCAAGAAGGACGTCTACACTATCGAACGGATCCCCGAACTGGTCGAATTCGCCAGGAGAAACCTTGAGCGGGCTGGAGTGGGACACGTCCACGTGATCCCCGGAGACGGAACCAAGGGCTTTCCACCGAAGGCGCCCTACGACAGGATAATCGTTACCGCCGGGGCGCCTAAGGTTCCCGAGCCCCTCGTGGAACAGCTGAAGCCTGGGGGGAAGCTCCTGATCCCTGTGGGTGGCTACCATCTTTGGCAGGATCTCCTGGAGGTCGTCAAGCTCCCCGATGGTTCGATTGAAACTAAGAACCACGGGGGCGTTGCCTTCGTGCCCCTCATAGGGGAGCACGGCTGGGGGGAATAGGCTTTTAAGACCAACGCCAGCTCTCCTTTAAGGTGGTAAGATGGTCAGGCTCATAGCTTTTGATCTCGAAGGGACTCTGGTCAAATCCGTATCCAGCTGGGTGGAACTCCACAAGAGGTTCGGGACATGGGAGAAGGGAAAGGAATACGCCGAGCTCTTCTTTTCCGGAAAGATTGACTACGTGAAGTGGGCCGAGCTCGATGCCTCCCTCTGGAGGGGCCACACGAGGGAGGAGATAATGGGGTGGGCGAACTCGGTTGAGTACATGGACGGCGCGAAGGAGCTCATCGAGTTTCTGAGAACAAACGACTTCAGGATAGCCATACTGAGCAGTGGTCTCATGTGCCTCGCAGAGCGGATAGCGGGGGAGCTCGGAGTTGATTACGTCTTCGCCAACGAGCTGGTCTTTGACGAGAACGGCGTTGTCACCGGAAAGGTGAAGTCCCTGGTTGACTTCAAGAGCAAGGGGGTCATCCTGCGCGGGCTGAAGAACGAGTTAAGGCCGGAGCTTACCGTTGCGGTGGGCGATGGCTACAACGACCTGAGCATGTTTAGGGAGGCCGACGTCAGCATAGCGATAAACCCCCACGAGGGCGTTGAAGGCGACCACAACGTTGAGAGCCTCTACGAGGTCATGGAGATTGTTAAGGGGCTCATAGAATAACGGGGTCAGTGAAGGGCGTGTTCATCACCGCTCGGCAAAGCAAAAGCTCGTCATCCCCCTGTTGGCCCGACCGGAATCCCCGCCTCACTCCTCCGCGGGGTGGGCGGACGCCGGGCCGGATAGATGTTCGGGGACGGTTTTAAATCATTTTCTTACAGCCCCGCCATCTTGAGCTGAATCCACCAGAAGATATCGCCCCAGAAGTAGCTTATCAGGAAGCCGAGGAAGAGGGCCGGAGCGAAGGGCATCGACTTCTTCCTTAGGAAGAGGTTTTCGAGTTTTCCCTCCTCAACGAGGCGTTTCAGCTCTTCTATCTGCTCCCCGGTCAGTCCCTCGGCTGTTGGGGACGCTATAACCCTGCCGTAGTCCGGGTGGAGGGCGCTCAGGTCGGCACTCAGGAGGGCGTTCTTTATCCTTGTGAATGGATCCGTCCTGTCCCTGAGGATTTCTCCGTCCTTCTCAAAGACGGTCTCACCCAGAATGTCCCACTCCCTGAGCTCATCCACCGTGACCTCTTCCATCAGGATCCCGGTGCGCATGAACTTTACGAGGGATAGGAAGACCTTGAAGATGTACAGCACGGCAAGGAGCCTCAGAAACGCCACCACTGCCGCAGATGGTTCTTGATAGACCAGGTATGCCAGCACCGCAAGTCCCATGAGATCCCCCGCTTTCCTGAACTTCCCCAGGGCGTAGATGACTGCTATCGTGAAGAGCCACGACCAGATTCCAGCCATGGACACCCCGGTCAGGTCGTGGAGAATCAGCCTGAGGCCGAGGGCGGCCATTATCCAGAGGGAGACCTCAAGTGTAAGCCTCGCCCTGTCGGTGAATATACCTTTCAGCTCCCCGAACTTCCTCCTGGCGATGAGCACGCCGAGGGAGTAAAGGAAGATGAAGGGAAACACCGCTATGATGCTGTTGATCAGTATCGTCAGGGGGTAGAGGGGATACTCAACGGTGTATGGGGCAACGACCGAGGCCGTTGCCGGTGCGTAGGGCAGGAGTGCGGAAAATCCGGCGAGTATCACCGCGTCGCCGCTTGCCCATGCCCCAAGGTAGTACAGGAGAAGCCCCAGGATGAGGCCCAACATAAGCCCCATGAATCCCGATGCGGCCAGGAGTGCATCCCCCCGGCTGATTCCGAGGTATATGTAATAGAGTATCCCGACCTCGACGGCGGGTATTATGAGCTTTGAAACCCATCCCGGAAGGTCTTCCTCCCCTTCCTCTTCTTCCTCCCATCCGAGGAGCTTTCCTATGAGGGTTAGCGTCGGGAAGATGTGGGTGTCAAAAACGAATCCGGTCTTTATATCGGTATATGAAGTAACGACTCCCATAACCAGCCCCAGAATCAGGGGAACGTAATCCATGATTTCACCTCATAGGTCTTCGAGGATCTGTTTCCTTATCTGGGTGGTGTAGTTTGATATTGCATCGTTGAGGTTCCTCGTGCTGTTGAGGACAACCCTGGCCGCTATGGTTACCAGAATGAGCACCGCCGCCAGCATGAACAGGTACTCGAGGGCTCCCTGGGCTCGTCTCATCTTCTACACCTAAACATTCTAAGGAGCTAAAGGATTTAAAAGTTTCCATAGGGTAATCTTTTAAGGGAAAAGAGAAGGCCTAACGTGGTGAAAATGAGGGTTTATCACTTGAGGGTTCGCGAGGAGTACCTGGAGTATATAAAGTCCGGAGAAAAGCGGATCGAGGTCAGGGTTGCGTATCCAGCCCTTAGGGGCATAAAAGCGGGAGACAAGCTCATATTCAACGACACGATTCCCGCCGTAGTGACCGGTGTAAAGCGCTACGAGACCTTCCGGCAGGTTCTGAGGGAGGAGCCCATAAAGAAGATATTCCCGGACGAACCGAGCTTTGAGAGGGCGGTTAAGAGGTTCCACGGCATGTACCCAAAGTGGAAGGAGAACCGCTACGGAGTAATCGCCATAAAGTTCAAGCTCCTCGGTGAGGGGAGATGAGGCACCTAGAGTTTGATGGACGCTACGCCGAGGCGATACTGGGGGGAAAGAAGCGGGCAACGGTGAGGCTGGGCAGGAGGCCGAACCTCAAACCCGGGGACGAGGTTCTCATACATTCCGGGGGCAGGGTCATAGCGAGGGCGGTTATCGAGAGGGTCGAGAGCAAGAAGGTGGGCGAGCTCACCGACGAGGACGCTTTTCTGGACGGTTTTTCTGACAGGGAAGAGCTGATAAAGGCCCTCAAAGGCCATTACAAGTACGTCAACGACGACTCCATTGCCCACGTTATAGTCTTTCGCATCGTGGAGCGCTTCAAGAATCCTGTCATGAGTTCGGACTACGCCTACGAGGGCAACCTGCCGGTGGAGATTGCCGAGAAGGCTCTTGAGCACCTCGACCTCCCCGACGAGGACAGGGAACTCCTTGAGCTCTTCCTCCGGGCCGGAAGTCTGAGAAAGGCCGCCCACAGGCTTGGCGGCATGAACAAGAGGTATCTGATCAGGGACGCCCTCAGGAGGGCATACGAGGAGCTGAAAAGGAGGGGAATCATGGGGCCAAAGGTTTGAGCCCCTCAACTACGCTTGTCCCTTCTCCGTTCTTGATCGCCGAGATTACAACCGGGATGAGCTTGAAGGTCCCCCCGTGGATTACCCGCTTGAGGTCTCTCATGAACTCCTCCATCTCGAACTCGTCCCTGAATTCCATCTTTGCTATGAAGTCGTACTCCCCGTAGAGCCAGTACCCTTCGACGGGGAGCTTCTCCAGAACCTCGTCCCGGACGCCCCAGACGAGGAGTATCGCCTCGATCCCCATCACCTCCGTCGCCGACCCCTCCTCCGGATGGGATAAAAGTTTTTCTAGATATTTTCTGTCATCAATGCAAATTTCTGAAAGATTTTTGGGTTCAACTTGTCGTTCTGCCAGGCAACGGTTTTAACGTCCGCCTCCAACTTCCTCCGGTGGTTGTGGTGAAGGCCGTCTTCTTCGATTTCGTGGGCACGCTCATAACGAAGGAGGGCGAAAACGTTACCCATCAGAACATCGTGAGGGAAGTCCTCAAAAGGGCCGGGAGGGAAGACCTCGATTACGTGAGGCTCTGGGAGGAGTACGAGGCCGAGAGTTCCGCCATGTTCAGGGAGCTCGCCGGCAAGCCCTACGTCAGAATACGGGAGGTTGATACCAAGGCCATGAGAAAGGTGGCCGGGCGCTACGGCTTCTCCGTTCCCGACGACTTCTGGGAGATAAGCATCACCATGCACGAGCGCTTTGGGGAGCTCTTCCCAGATGCCGTCGAGACCATCAAGACCCTCAAAGCCCTCGGGCTCCACGTCGGAATCATAACAGACTCTGACAACGACTACATCGAGGCCCACCTCAGGGCCCTCGGAATCTACGACCTGTTCGACAGCATAACGACGAGCGAGGATGCCGGCTTCTACAAGCCCCACGAGATGCCATTCAGGCTCGCCCTCAAAAGGGCCAGCGTTGGAGGGGGCGAGGCCATCTACGTCGGCGACAACCCGTCAAAGGACTGCGTTGGTGCTAAGAAGGTTGGCATGATGAGCATCCTCCTCGACCCGGATGGTGCGAAGAGGGAGCTGTGGGGCAACTGCGACTTCGTGGTCTCGAAACTTAGCGAGGTCGTTGAAATCGTGAAGGGACTGATGGGAAAATGAGTTCCGGATGATAAAAAAGAGTAGCGGGGGTCAGCAACGGCAGGGCTCTTCATCGGCGAGGCCTCGCCTAGCGAAATTGTCATCATTCCCCGGTTTTATTCCTTCTTTCTCATTTGAGCCTCTGGTAGGCGGCCCACATCCTCTGAAGGACGGTTATCCACGCGAGCACCGCCACCAGGTAAACACCGTACTCGACGTGGCCGAAGAGCGCCGCAAATATGAGTATGAGCAGCCTCTCGGCCCTCTCCGCTATTCCAACGGCCAGCCTCCCTGAACCGGCCAGCTCCGCCCTGCACCTCTCGTAGCTCACCAGATAGCTCCCCATGAAGGCGATGAAGGCCACTCGCCAGTCCGCGAGGTTCCCGAGGGCTATTCCGAGGAACACCGCACCGTCGCTTATCCTGTCGAAGGTGGAGTCGAGGAAGGCCCCGAAGCGGCTCGTCTTCCCTGTGAGCCTCGCGAGCGTTCCATCGAGGGCGTCTATAAGCGAGCCGAAAAGTAGAATGAGCGCCGCGATGACCTGTTCTCCCAGGTAGAAGAAGTAAGCACCGGCAAGGCTTATCAGCAGGCCGAGGACTGTTATCTGGTTCGGTGTGACGCCGGCCTTCGCGAGGGGCCTGACGATTGCCTCCAGGTAACCCTTCACGTTCCCGCGGTATCTGTTGAGAACCATTTGAACCCCCTCACTCCAGCTCGATTATCTTTTTGCCCCTCTCCTGCGGGATTATTCTGAGCTTTGCGTTCTGGAACTCCTTCCTCAAGCCCTCCCCGTCGAGGAGCCTGTCGAGGAACACGGCCAGAGCCGCGACCTCGCTGTGAGGCTGGTTCCCCACGCCGACGTTGTAATCGGCGATGTCGTAGACATCCCTCGGCACCTTTTCGGCACCGACTACGACGAGGATGTCCCTTCCATCCTTCAGCTCTTCCCTGATCCCCGGCATGGCGTCGTCGATGTGAACTCCGTACATCGTGAGGTGGACTATCACCCCTCCCCGCTCCTTCCACTCCCTCAGAATTCTCTTCCAGCCGGGGTCGAAGGCTATCTCAAAGGGTCCTCCCCACCTCCGAACAACGTCCTCGACGCTCTCCCTCACGTGCTCGTCTTCCTCGGCGGCGATGATTATTTTATCCGCCCCAAAGGCCCTCGCCGTCAGTGCCACGTGGGTGGTTATCCTCTTGTCCCTCTCGGGCCTGTGTCCGAGTCTCAGAACGGCTATCATCACACCTCCCCCGCAAATATCTTCCAGTACCTGGTGAAGTCGTCCCTCCAGGTCATGTTCTTGTAGAACTCGTACATGGTTTTTACGTCTTGCTCTATCTTGCCCGTGCTGTACTCGCTCAGCACCCTGTTCAGGTCATCTTCACTGGGCGCCGAGGCAAAGAGGAAGAGGGCGTAGAGCCTCTCGTTCTCGTCGAGGTTGTTCATGACTATCATAAGCTTCGAGCGGAGCTCTGGGTTGAGCCTTTCAGTCACCATCTTGAGGAGTCTGTCCTCCAAGTTCGCGAGGAAATCTCCGGTAACATCGACGTGTTCGTGTCCTTTCAGGGTGGCCGGTGCCTGGGCGACCACCCTGTATCCGTCGCGGGTCACGAGCTGATATATCTTCGGGAAGTACGGGCTGGCGATGTACTCGTCAATCGACCCGACGAACCCGTGCCTCACGTCCACTATGTACCATCCGTCGGCGGTGTAGAACTCCGTCATGGGTCTGAGGGTGCAGTCTGTTCCGTTTGAGAGCGTTATTATCCTCGCCGGGATGTCCACCGAGCGGAGCATGGCGGTGATCAGTATTTGTGCCTCGGCGTAGCTTATCCTGTCCTGCTGAAGTATCTTTGAGGGCTCAAGGCTGGACGTCGTGTCGCCCAGGGAATATGTCCTCATCATCCAGCCGTATATTGCCTCCGCGGCCTGGGACTCCGACTCTGCATCCCCGATTACCTTCAGTGCAATGTTTCTGAGCTCCGTCCTGTTGAACTCCGACGTCGAGTTGTAGAGCTCCATCCAGTAGCCGTCAACTATGTACTCGTCGGTTACCCAGTGGTACTTCAGACCGTAGGCCTCCTTGAGGACTTCCCTGCTCTGGTTCCAGGGCCTCCACACTACCTTCATTGGAAAGCTCTTGACGGTGCTGCCCTCGGCGCCGCTTATCGCGTACCTGAGGATGGCCGAGATGTACCCCTCGCGGTAGGCGTAGGGTGCCTTTACAGTGTAGCTCACCCTGACCTCCCCATTTCCGTCGACCGTTGCTGGGAGGGCGTTGGCGCTTACGATCTTCATACCGTTGAACAGGTTGAAGCTGAGGTCGCGGAGCTCTATCGGGACGTCGAGCTTGTTTTTGATGACCACGGTTATATCGGCGGTTTCCCCGCCGCTGATCACACTGGGCGCCTCCACGCTGATCTCGACATCATCAGAGGGCCCGGCTTCGCTCGACACCGTTATCCTGAACTGCCCGTAAAATCCAGTCCAGGAGCGTTTGAGCTCATCGGTGAGCTCAAGAGACAGCTTCAGGTTGTAGACTCCGGGCTTCATCGGTGCCCTTAGAATCCAGACGAGCTGCACCGCATCACCTACGGGTAGTACCTCCGGAAACTTCGGCTCCTGGAGTATCTGAAAGCTGTCGTCGCCCAGAACAAGTGTCGCACCGGTGAGGCCAACCTTGCCGGTGTTATTGACGAGTATCATCACGTGAATCGTTCCGCCCGGCCGTACAAGCGTCTTGTCGACGGAGAACCTGACCTCGGCCGGTGGTTTGAAGAGGCAGCCCGAAACTACCACGATGAGAATCAGCAGGAGAGGGATTAGCTTTCTCATGACCATCTTCCAAACCCTTTAAAGCCCCAACCGTTAATAAGCTTTAGGTGGTGCCGATGATAACGCTGACGACTGACTTCGGCCTGAGGGGCCCTTACGTTGGGGAGATGAAGGCTGCCATGCTGAGGCTCAACCCGGAGGCGGTAATCGTTGATGTCAGCCATTCAATAACCCGGCATTCGGTCCTCGAGGGGTCGTTTGTAATGGAGCAGGTGGTCAAGTACTCTCCCGAGGGAACGGTTCACGTTGGCGTTATTGACCCGGGCGTTGGAACCGAGAGGCGGGCGGTTATAATCGAGGGCGAGCAGTTCCTCGTCGTTCCGGACAACGGCCTGGCCACACTTCCCCTCAAGCACATTAAGGCGAAGAGGGCGTGGGAGATAGACTTCGAGAGGGTAAAGCACTTCACAAAGTGGGAAATAAGCTCGACCTTCCACGGAAGGGACGTTTTTGGCCCCGTTGGGGCGCTCCTTGATGCGTGGGTCGAGCCGGAGAAGCTCGGAAACGAGATCCCGCTGGAAAGCTTAATTAGGCTGGACGTCGAACCGAGGAGGGAAGACGGCCTCTGGCTGCTCAAGGTCATATATATCGACGACTTCGGCAACGTCATACTGAACCTTGAGGGCTACGAAAGGCCCAAGGAAGTCGAGCTGGTTGATCTTCGGCTCAGAATACCCTACCTGGAGACATACGGCCAGGTGAATCCCGGTGAGCTTTTGGCTTTGCCGGGAAGCCACGACTACCTGGAGATAGCCGTCAATCAGGGGAGTGCCGCTGAAAAGCTCGGCCTGAAGGTCGGGGACGAGGTGAGGGTGAGGCTCGTGTAGTGAAGCCAAACTTTTCCCTTGGAATTCGAGGGTAACCTCCTGTTGAGAAGGTTTATCAACTTCAAATCCTTAGATTGGGGTGGTGAGATGATGGGTGAGATAACCGTGAAAATCTCCGTTCCAGATGGGATGGAGGAGCTGTTTAAAAAGGAGCTGGAAGCCCTGACGGCGGGCCTTTTGAAGCTGAAGAAAAAGCCCTCCGTTACCCTGGATGACGTCTTTGGAATTATGCCCTCGGAGAAGTCCTCAAAAGAGATGAGGTTGGAGCTGTATGAGGAGCTATTTGGTTGATTCTTCCGTAATCCTTGAGGCCCTCAAGGGGAATCCTAGGGCGAGGGAGGTGCTGAACGGCCTTGGGAACAACCCCAAGTTCATAAACTCCGTGATATTCAGCGAGGTGCTCTTCATATTCCTGAAGAACATCACCGGGAAAAGCTACCGCACGTTAAGGGGCAACAGAGAGGAACTTCTTAAGCATCGGAACGAGATTTCCAAGCTCCACAGGTTCCTACGCGAGAACTTCTCAGAGCTTCCCCTAACGGAAGAGGTAAGCGACCTCGCTTTTGAACTGATGATGAAACATGCCCTTCTCCCCAACGACGCTATAATCCTTGCTACGGCGAAATTCTACGGAGTGACCTTGGTGACGCTTGATTCCGACTTCGTGGATGCCGCCAAAAACGAAGAAATTTCCCTGATTGGAGGTGAAAGTGATGGTTAAAAGAGGTCTCTTCGTCGGCCGGTTTCAGCCGGTTCACAACGGGCACATTAAGGCCCTTGAATTCGTTTTTTCCCAGGTTGATGAGGTAATCATAGGAATCGGAAGCGCCCAGGCCAGCCACACGCTGAAGAACCCATTCACGACGAGCGAGAGGATGGAAATGCTCATCAGGGCGCTGAACGAGGCGGGTCTGGAGAAGCACTACTACCTGATTCCTCTCCCGGACATAAACTTCAACGCCATCTGGGCGACCTACGTGGTCAGCATGGTTCCGCGCTTCGACGTCGTCTTCACCGGCAACTCGCTCGTTGCACAGCTCTTCCGCGAGAAGGGCTATGAGGTGATAGTTCAACCGATGTTCAGGAAGGACATCCTCTCGGCGACCGAGATACGGAAGCGCATGATCGAGGGACAGCCCTGGGAGGAGCTTGTGCCCAGGAGCGTGGCCGAGTTCATCAGGGAGATAAAGGGATGTGAAAGGATACGCATGCTCGCGACGAACCTTGAGAAGAACGAGAAGGAGCTGCAGGCACCGATAAGGATTCCGGAGTTCTGAGGTGGCGTTATGAGGGACTGGAAGCAGGCGCTTGAGGACTAGGGTTGAGGTTTAGACGCCGGTGCTCCTGCCGTCCTGGATTTGTAGAGCCACATGAACAGGGCTCCCGTTACCAAAAACAGCACCAGGCTCGCCGCGTACGGCAGCGTTGCATGGACGCTCGCCAGTGCGCCGGCAATGAATGGTGTGACGAGGCCGATAAGCCTGTTGTAGCTCGATATTGCAGCGTGGAACTCGCTGGCACGCTCCTTCGGAATCAGCGAGAACTGCCATGAGCGGTAGAAGGGGAGCCAGAGCGTGTTTCCGAAGTCGCCGAGGGCATACACCGCCAGCGCCAGCCAGAAGGGCGGTGAGAGCGCCATGACCAGCGCGTAGACCGCGTTGATAAACATTCCGAGGCCGATGACCTGGAAGTCTCTCCCCTTTGGAACCCTCTCACTGGCGTAGGTGCCGATTATCGATGCCAGACTGCTCGCGCAGGCAATGAGCGTTACCTCAAAGACCGTCTTATGCAGCACGAAGACGACGTAGTTGATGAGCACCAGCTCCGGGGCGAGCGCCCAGGCGAGCGTTAGTAAGGCCTCGAAGGCGAGGAGGAGCTTGAACTCACCAGCCTTGAAGGTGAATCCCTCCGGCGTTATCCTCTCCTCCCTGCCGACCGATGGCAGGAAGAGCCGGATGTAGGCGACCGTAACGGCCGAGAAGAGACCGAAGAATAGGAATGCCCACCGGTAGCTCTCCGCGCCGGGATATAGGTAGCCGAAGATGTAGCCGAGAACCGGGAAGGTTATCAGTCTCGCTATCTCCGGCAGACGGAGGTGCCAGGCGAATATCTCCTCGTACTTGTCCTCTGGGTAGATTATCTGCTCGTAGGCTCGATAGAGGGGGTAGAGGATCGTTGAGAGCTTCTCCACGGTTCTTCCGACGAAGAGCATGAGGGGGGCCATGGCACCTCCGGCAAGGCCGTAGAGGACGTAGGCGATGCCGTCGAGTACGTCTATCGCGATGAGGCCCTTCTTGATGTCCCAGCGGTTGAACAGCCTGCCGAAGAGGTACGTTAAGGGAATCGCGATGATGTTGACGGCCGTGAAGAACGCCCCGACCTCCAGAACCGAGTAGCCGGTCTCCATCAGGTAGAGCGGGAAGAGGATCCAGACTATCAGACCTGGGGCGATGAGTGTGTGGTAGAGCATGTAGGCCTTGGCTTCCCTCGGAATTTCACTCCAGTGCATGGAAAAGGATGAAAAACTTTACATTTAAATTTTGAGGGGACACTTCACATAAATCAGCGCCGGCTCGCCCCATTCTGGGTAGGGGTCAATCAGCGCTATTCTCACGAAGCCGTTCTTTTCATAGAACCGCCTCGTCTCCTCGTAGGGCTTATACGAGAGGTCGCCCGAGGTCTTGACGACGAGAACCTCAAAGCCCCTCTCCCCCGCCCACTCTTCGACGAACAGGAGCAGCCTCGTGCCTATTCCCTTACCCCTCAGCCCCCTCCTAACGGCCATCCAGAGGATTTCGAGGGCCCTATCACTCACCGGCTTTATCGTTGCGAAGCCGAGGACTTGGCCGTCTTCGACGGCTATGAACGTTTCTCCTCTAGTTAAGTCCCGTCCGATGGCCTCTATTCCCCTCTCGTTGAACCACTCTGGCAGCTCCCTGACAATTTCAATGCAGGCGCGCCTTTCAATTTCAGTTTCGAGGGACTTGATTCTCATTGAACCTCCCCCTTTTCTCAAGGTGCCCTTAAAGTCCTTCTTACGGGAGTTTCTTCCTGAACACCAGCACGTTCGGTTCCTCTGTCTCGTCCCAGAGGAAGAGGCCGAGCCTTTTCAGTCCCGGGAGGACGGGTTTCATGCCGCTGGGAATCATGAGGTCGAACTCTTCCCGCCCCATTTTCATGGCAGCCCACGCCATTCCCGGAAGCATAGCCCTTAGGCACGCTAGGCCCGTGGAAAGAGGGGTAAACGTTGCCTCCCCTTTCGGGGTAAGAAACTTGAAGCCGTTGATCTCGTACACCTCTCCCTTTTCCCTCAGCCATCTCAGGGCTTCCTCGCTTCTGTGAACAAATTTCCAGCCAAGGGGGACGATACCAAAGGCCAGGTCATCAATGCTCAGCTCCGCCCTCTCGACGGCCTCCGGTTCGAAGGTGGAAACCTTTGCCCCCATGTTGAAGAACTTCGCGATTATTGAGAACCCGTCCCTCTTCGCCATCGCAATGCTCTCCCTGTTCAGGAAGTACGTGGAGAACTCAAGGGCTTCGATCCTTCCCTCCCGGGCGAGCCCCTCGCCCAGTTCGAGCATGAAGCTGTGCAAGAGCCTTCCGTATCCCCTGCCGCGGTAGTCAGGGTGAACGCGAAGTCCCTCCAGCCAGCCAACTTTTCCCGGCAAAAGGGTGAGCTTGGCAGTTCCTATTACTTTCCCACCGAGCTCAAGGACGTAGAAGTTCCCGTCCTTGACCCAATCGTCGAAGACCCTCGCCAGATAGTCCTCACCACCCCAGGTTAAACGCGCTATCTCCTCGATGAAGGGCCTGTCCTCGGGTTGGGCTTCGCGGATGGTTGGGTTCATAGCCTTCACCTGCGGGTATTTCGACACTCAGGATTTTATGCTTTTGTGTTCCTCGAAGTATCTTCTACTAGAATGAACAGAAATACGTCTCTGCAGTTGGGTACGGGAGACAGAAAGGAAGAAGGGCTGTTTTCGACGTCTTCATTTCCGGATCACCGCTACGTAGCTTTTAGCGACTTGCCTTAAATGGTTGGAAGGCTTTGTAAAACGCTATCCCCAACAAGAACCCAATGTAGAAAAGGAGGGTAACAACTACTCCACCCGAACTCTCATCGTAGTAGCCGGGACTTAATACCCTCGCAGTCATGACCTGGAGGAGTATTGTGAGTGGTGTTGTCAAAGTTGCCAAGGCTCCAAACTCTCCAGCTGGAACACGGAGATATGAAAGAAAGAGAAGCGTTGCAAGGGCAGGAACAAAAATAATAACCCCAACAACGGCCAGATCGCCCCCTACGTCAGTGATCCAGCCCCCAATTTTACTGAGGATAAGCATCATTAGCTCAATGATCAGGGCTATGAAAACAATAGAAAGTGTGAATTCCTTTGCTGTCATAGGGATAACCTCCAAACGCTTTTGAACTATGGTTGCTGTTATTCCATTTTATCTACGATCTACAATATTTATCTAACACCATGTCAAGTTTTTTCATCAATCTCTACGACATCCCAGCTTTTCCATCCTCCCTCTCCAAAGGCCACTATATAAAGGTAGTAAGTCCCAGTTTTTTGGACATGTATCTCAACTCGAAAGTCTATAGTTTCATTGGGTTTTAAAGGGAACTCCTGAGGGATGATTTTGATATCTAAGCCATCTACACCTGTGAGTTTTCCCTGCATATAGCTCCAAGAATCCTTTGAAGCTTCCGGACCGAGATATGCCTTCAATACTACGTGGCCATCATAGTAGCATGTAATCTCAGACCCACCAGCTTCCCCTACGTGGTATTCCCTCCCTGTGATATGACCTCTAACCACAAAATGTCTTCCTTCACTGATAATGAGCTTCTTTTTATCCAGCTGTAGGGAGTGAGTATTTAGCTCTCCATAACCAGGGCGCAGGCATTCATGTCTTACAGTATTATCAGGGTTTTTTTGAAGTTTCCCCAAACATTGGTAGGGGTTTATACATTGTTAGTACCACCATAATAATTATCAAAAAAAATAATAAGAAAAGAACGCTGGAGCTTCTCACATGCATCTGCATTCCCTCCTCAATTCGGCGTCAGAAGCCATATGCCGGTTTTCCCATAGTAATAATGTATCTCTACCTTAAGTCCGTCTCCTATAGCTTGCTGGGCCTCTTCACTAACCCACGGTTTCCAATCTGGATAAAATCCCCCATTGGAGTTATAGGCCCGTACCTGGTAAAAATATGTATCTCCTGGGAGATCCGATTTGCTTGTAACATCATACCCCTCTAAGGCTACAAACACAGCATTTCCGAATTGGTCAAATATATCTGTATAAAGAGTTGTGCATTTATTCGTTGTTACATCACATGTCTCGACTGACCACATTGCAAGATTCTCATGCCAGTCCATCACACCATAGATCGTATCACCAACACTCACATCGATAGGAGTGCTGTATAAAGAATCACTGCCCATAACCCACCAAGATGCAATTGTCCATTTTGGAGATTCCCTATTCTTCCATTCCAATACTGGCTGTATAATGGCACTTCCATCACTAGGTTCTATTGCCGGGAATAAAAATATAGTGCTTGAGGTGGTAGATGGTGAAGTAGGAACATCCCAATATGCAGAGAACCATGTAACTTCCGATACATGCCAGTCCTGTGCATCCTCTATCCATCCATCGAAATCAGGAAGGAATGCTGAGCTCTTGCTTTTGATTTTATTTGTATTTGTGTCTTTTTCCATAATGGTCAAAATGACATCTCCCCTGTAAATCACTTTCGTTATGCCTCTTTTGTAGTATACATGTGCTCCCGAAGGTACTGGATAAACACGAGTTATTGGGACTTCTCCTCTTGTTGGAACATATACTTTTTGCACGTTGTCATCACATACACTCACGATTAGTTCATGCTGCTTGTTGTAAATTAGCGTTCTTCCATTTTCGTGAATTACATACGCCCCAAATGGAACTACATACCTATCCCCATTGTAAGTTAGAACTTTAAGTGGCTGTTCTTTCTCTTGGTTTGGTGCTGCACTCCCAAAAGAACTCAAAACCAACAAACCAAGTAACAAAACACTCAGCAATTTCCACCGCATTGGCATCCCCACATGGATTTTCATAATATTGTGTGCGTTCAAACTATTTAAGAATTCCTTGTTACATAAGTAAAAATCACTCAGAAAAAAAAGTAACTTGTAACACTATCGTTTCTAGAAATAGCCGAGATTAAAGCAAAATAACTTTGGAGAGCAATTTAAAGTGCTGAGAAGTTCACAATAATCAGAACAAGACGTTAGGTAGAAGTCCTACACTTAATTATTTCCCTCGAGTCATGCTCAACTTGACAAAACAAGCATACGACAGAACTGTCCCAGCGCATGCCAGTCCAGCCGCGGAGAGGGAAGCGGTCAACACCGCCATTCCTTTTTCAATCGCCCACGCAAAAGCTAACTGCGACAGCGGAATAGCGAGCGTCGCGAGGGCGTCAAAGATGCCCCTCGCCGTCCCGAGGCTTTCGAGGGGGATAACCTTCTGCATCAGGCTGTCGAAGGAGACGTTTAAGAGCTCCCCGCCGAAGCCCACCAGGAAGACCGCAGGGAACAATGCTATCACGGCGGGAAGGCCTACGATGAGGAGAGCGATGCTCTGGAGGAGCATTCCGGCCATCAGCGGGCGCTTTAGCCCGGCCAGTTTTCTGCCCGCCAGGTAGGTCAGCCCCGCCACCGCCACAAGGCTTCCGACCGTCGTGAGCCCCTGGAGGAGGCCGTACAGAACCTTGCCCCCGGCGAGTTCCCTCAGCGAGGCAAAAACGAATATCCTGAAGGAGCCGAGGGCGAAGTTGAAGAGCAGCACCGAGGCTAGGACTCCAACCACGAGCCTTTTGTCCACCTTCAACCGCTTCTCCTCCAGCTTCTCAGCCGTCCTTTCGCGCTTCACCTCGACGTTCAGGTAGGGAAGGAGCGTGAGCGCACCGAGGAGAAGGAGAACCGCATCGATGAACATCGCCCTTACCCCGAAGCGGTACGCCAGAAACCCCGCGATGGGAAACGCAACCAGCGAGACCGTGTTCCCGACCGTTGCCAGCGCCGCGTTCAGTCCCTGAAGCTCAGACTCGTCAAGGGTCATGGTCGCTATAAGCGAGAACCCGTAGTAGCGGTGGAGGATATCCAGGGTGGAGATGCCGGAGACGACGAGGTAGAAGGCCCAGACGTTCGAGGAGAGCGGTACTATTGCGACAGCGAGAAAGGCCTGAAGGAGCAGAGCCAGGAACGCCAGCCTGACCTTCTTTCTGGTTTTATCAAGTGTTCTGCCTAGGAGGGGAGGAAGGATGATCCATGGCAGGTGGGTGAAGAGCGCAAAACCCCCGATGCTCACCAGTGAGCCGGTGGCATCGAGCAGGCTCCACGGCAGGGCGACGCTCTCGATTGCATCGCCTGCGGTTCGGAGGGCTGAGGTGAGCAGGTGGAGGTTGTAGAGGCGGCGGTTCATGGTGGGGAGTGAGGCGGAGGGGTTAAAAAGACTTGTGAATTCCCTTTCATAGGTGACTTCCTTGGAGTGGGACTTCGATTCCTGGGCCGAAACCTATGACGAGGACGTTAGGATAGAGGATTGGATTCACGCCGATTACGAGAGGGTTCTAACGCTCGTGGCGGGGAAGGTCAGTGGAACTGTTGTGGACATCGGCTGCGGAACGGGCAACATCCTGCGCTTTCTCAAGTGCGAACGCTACATCGGGGTTGAGCCTTCCCGCGGGATGAGGGTGAAGTTCAGGGAAAAACACGGCTTTGAGCCTTTCAATGGGCATTTTCTCCACATTCCCCTGCCTGACGGAACGGCCGATGTCGTGATAAGCACCTACGCTCTCCATCACATGCCGGATGAGGAAAAGAAGGACGCGCTGAAGGAGATGCTCCGCATTCTAAAGCCAGAAGGGAAAATCGTCATCGCCGATGTGATGTTTGAGTCAGAGGAGAAAAAGATGAGAATCGGGGAGGAGGACGGTCTGAAGGAGGAGATAGAGGACGAGTACTTCGCCACCGTTGATGAGCTGAGGAAAATCTGCACGAAGCTAGGGCTGGAGTGCCGGTTCGAGAGGGTGAACCGCTACGTCTGGATTGCAGAAATTGAACTGCTCATCCCTGACCGGAAAGGCTAAAGGAGTGACCACCCTATGGACAATCATGCCCGATGAAGACCTTGCCAGGGAAGTTCAGGAACTCAGGAAAGCCCTTGAGGAGCTCAGGGAGAGCTTCGCCGTCGTTTCCCAGATGGCGCAGGCTTATTTGAGGCTCATCAACGTCTACACCCAGTACGGCGGGCTCGGTATAGACGTCGTCGTGCCCGAGATACGGAACGACCCAATAGCGAGGGAAATCGTGAGGGTTCTCTTCGACCTGAGGAGGGCGAACGTCAGCCAGATAACCCGCGAACTGAAGGGGAGGCGCGGGAAGGCCTCGCGGAACACTGTCAGGGCGAAACTGGCCGAGCTGAGGGAGATGGGCATCGTCGTCGAGGCTCCCGGCGAGAGGGGGAAGGTCTACGCCCTCTCCAAGCAGGTGGTCAAAAAGTGGCTCGAAATGATCGGAATGCCGATTAGGCTTGACCAGACTAATGATTATTGAGGTGGTTGATATGGTGGATGAAAATGCCGGAGCCCCAAAGAAGCTGGAGGAACTCCTCGACGAGCTGGTCGAGGAGATAAGGAACGCAAAGAGCGAGGAGGAGGTTGAACTCCTCAAGAAGAAGGCCGAGATTGTGGAAGACCTCATCGAGACCTACGAGGGCGACAAGGACCTCGAAAAGATTCCGGCCATCATGGACAAGGTCGGGGAGATGATCGAGGACATCCTTCAGCCGCTCAAGGAGCTCCTCAACGAGCTCTACAGCCCCGAGAGGGTTCAGGCCATGGGAAGGAGCGTGGCGGAGTTCTACAAGAACCTCACGGAGGCAGGCATGGACAAGGATGCGGCCCTTGAGCTGACGAAGGAGTACATGGACGCGATAAACCCCGGGAAGAAGCTCATGGAGATGCTCGGGGGACTCATCGGGAAGGGCAACCACGGCAACTGGATTATGATGCACGGGGCCAGAAAGCCCGAAAACGGGAAGGAGTGAGCTTGGTGGCCCTCCTTCGCTTTTTTCTCCGACTGCCCGTGATATTGTTCAGGGTAGTGGGTATATTTAAGGTGGCAAACCGGACAAAACGGCGGTTCAGGAGGGAGCTCCTCCGCGAGGGACTTCCAAGCGAGGTCGTCGATGAGCTGGTTAGGGACTTTGACCTATCCGCGCCGCTCAAAAAGGCGTTCTCCGGATTTTCCCGGAGGTAGTCGCTTTTTTCACCCCCAAATTCCCTTTCAATTTGTTTTAATGAGATAGTTATGGTTCCCTGCGAACCTCTCGTAGATCAGCTCGTCGATATACCTCCCGTCGCTCCAGACGTGCTCCCTGAAGCGACCGCTCAATGTAAATCCGTTCTTTTCGAGAACCCTTATCGAGGGCGTGTTGTCCTCGTGCACCTTCGCCCAGACCTTGCGGAGGTTGAGGTGCCTGAAGGCGTACTCGCAGAGGAGTTTGACGGCCTCGGTGCCGTAGCCCTTTCCCCTCTCGTCTGGTGCCAGATAGTATAGTATCTCGCCCCACCTCGCCTGATAGTTCACCCAGTTGAAGCCCGCTATACCTACGAGCTTTCCGGTTTCGTTTTCAATCACGGCAAACGTCGGCATCTTGTCCTTGTTCTTCTTCAGCTCCTCATAGAACTCATCTTCCTCCTCTGGCAGGGTGAAGTGGGCCGAGTTGAAGAGGTGCCTTACGGTGCTCCTCTCGTTGAACCACTCCCAGCTTTTGCCAAGGTCTTCCTTTAAGAGGATCCCCAGCGAGACTTTCTTACCTTTGAGAACGATGGGCCTCATTGTGGATACCCCCTAAGTCCTCCCAACCACCATAACGGTCTTCCCGTCCTCCTCCTTAACCCCGAGTGCGACGCCCTCACCCAAAACCTCGACCCAGCCGCGCTCCCAGAGCTCCCTCTTCCAAAGGGGTTCTCCGTTCGAGTCGAGCTTAATTACCGTCGCCTTCCCCTCGACTTCGCCCCCAACGAGGAGACCGTCTCCGGTTGGCAGGAGAGAGGTCGCCGCGCCGTTTGGGAGCGTCACCTCCCAGTCTCCGCCCCAGACCCAGAGGTCACTTTCCTTGTAACCACCCAGGATTATTTTTCCTCCCATTTCAGCGGCCGTTAGGGCGATTCCCTCTGTTAACTCGCTTTCCCTCATCGGTTCCCCGTTCTCATTGAACTCAAACGTTTTGACCTTCCATTTCTCCTCCTTCAGGCTCCCAACGAGGAGGGGCCTCCCATCGAGTTCAACCAGGCCGGAAATCACGGCATCGTCCCAGGGGCCGAGGGCTTTGAGCCAGAGGACTTCGCCGTCTCCCGTGATTCTCCCAATGAAGAGGCCCCTGCCCTTCCCGTCCGAGGCTTCTCCAGCTATGAATGCCCCGTCTCTGGTCGGTAGAATTGCGTAAACAGCCTCGTTACCAAGGATTTCCAGCTTCCTCTCCCAGAGGACTTCCAAGTTCCCGTCAAGCCTCGCGACGTAGGCCTTCCAGCCACTTCCGCCTTCTGGGGTGGCTTTTCCCTCAACGGCTCCGCCAATAATGTAGCCGTCCGCGAGCTTGGCTACGCTGTGCCCTTCCCAGTCATTTTCTCCAGCCAAAAAGTGGGTTTCAATGATTTCCTCTTCGTTAATCCTTGCCAGCGTTATCCTGTAGTTCCTCTCGTCATGGACGCTTCCAATTACCAAATCCCCTGCCATGGCAACTGGAACCGTTTCGACGCCGAAGGAGTAGGTTTTCATGGTTTCATCCCCACAGTCACAATCATTTTCTCGTTTATAGGGTAGCTTCTCACTTCAAAACCCGCCTTTCGCAGGATGAATTCAAGAATCCACGGTGACCAGAGGTAGAACTCAACGATAAATATAGTCTCCCCTGCCAACTCGATAAAGAACCTTCTTTCACTGCCTTTGATGAAATCAATGCTCTCTCGGATAGAAACAAGTGGGCCCTCAACAAAAACGTCCCTGTACCAGCTGTAAAGTCCCCTGAGATTATCCGCGTATTCGATTACAATGGCTCGCTTCGCCTTTAAGACGCGATGTGATTCCCTCACAATTTCATCGAGGTCATAAATACTGAAGTGGGGTAAAGGAGAGCCAAGCAGAGCCACGAGGTCAAAGGTGTTTTCTTTGAAGTTTAGATTTTTAGCATCCATAACATAAAATTTCACCTTTGAGCCTCTCTTTTTGGCTAGCTCTTTGGCACGCTCAACAGCTTTTTCTTGAATATCTATCCCAATAACTTCAAAACCAAGCTCCTCTAAGACAAAACTGCTTAACCCAGCGTTGCAGCCAATGTCCAAAGCTCTACCGCTCCTAACGGGTAAGTGCTTTGACAGAAGCTCCATGAGTTCTCTAAATCTCTCCTGGCCCCTCTCGCTCTCAATATCGTACTCGTCTCGGGTTTTTTCATAGAGTGGAACGTCCGTGTAACCAAGGTTCTGGAACATCCCGCCCACCAAACCTACAACGCAAAAGAATTTTAAATATTTACTTCTGCCTGTCAGATCTGCCTCGGGGCGTTGCTCCTCTGACCGAGTAATGGGAGAAAAGAAAGAAATCTTCATCCCGTGGTCATTCCGTTCTCCATCGGACTGTTGATTATTGCCTCATACTCGTCCTGCGGCAGAACCTGCGGCTCGTAGGTCACGCCGTACTGCCTCGCGAGTACTCCTGTGAATGCCCTCAGGTGGTTCCTGCTCCCCATCATGAGGTTCTCGAAGACGTACTCGACGTCCTGGTTGTCGGTTTTGTCCAGCCAGTCCTGCAGGTCCTTGATGTCAACCTCCTCTATGAGGGCACCAACCGCGAGTGCCGCCTCCTCGCTCTTCATACCCTCCTCGATGAGCTGGTCGTAGAGGGCCTGAAGCTCGGGGTTCTCAAACTCGCCGATGTCCTTGTCCGCGGCAGGATCGGTCAGGTTGTACTTGTCTATCAGCGCCAGCACCATGTCCATATGGGTCTGCTCGCTCCTCGCTATGTTGTTGAATATCGGAATCCCCCACTGGTCGTAGAGGGTGAGGTAGACGTCCCTGGCGAGCTTCTCCTCCTCGCGCATGTAGAGGATGGCCTGTATTTCATCCACGCTGAGGTCTTCCGAAGGGAGGGATGCTATGTAATCAGTGCTGTACATATCCATCGCACCGCCAGCAGTCACGTTTGATGGAGGGCCCTGTGGGGCCGCTTCGACGCCGTAGGTTGAGCTGGTCACAGTCTCGGTGGTTGTGGCCGAGTCGCCCGTTATACACCCCGCACTGAACACTCCCAGCAGGACGACCCCCATAAGGAGCAGTCCAAAGGTTTTCTTTCCCAACATTTTCATCACCTTCTCCCATATGTAATTCTAATATTACATATGTGACATAGCTTTATAAGCCTTTCGGGTTACAGAAGTGGGCAACAGACTTATATTCCTGAAGGAGAAACGTTTTTCATGAGCAATCGTTTAAAGGCCGCGCTCCTGTTGATCCTGCTTGCAAATATTCTGAAGAAATCTCCAGTGTACCTTCTCCTGTACTTCCTGGCGTTTGCACTTTTCTCGCGGAGGGAGTGGAAGAGCCTGCCCTCTCTAGTGGGTCTGGGGATTTTCATAGGGTTCCTCGCCGAACTCGTTGGAACGCATCTCTGTCTCCCCTTCGGCTGCTACGAGTACGTGAACCTTCAGCCACAGCTCTTCGGCGTCGCTCTCTTCGTACCACTAGCATGGGCAATATTCGGCTCCGTTGCCTATCTGGCGGCGGGCTTCCTGTTTTCGAGGAAAACCGTCCGGATTCTCTTTGCTTCGATCCTGATGGTGGTCTTTGACCTCTCTATAGACCCCATAATGACCTCCTGGGACGCCTGGGTTTGGATAAGGACGACGTCCCTTAACTGGTTTGGCATCCCCTGGACGAACTACCTCGGCTGGTTTCTCGTCTCGCTCATAATATTCTACCTTTACGAACGACTTTCGGATCCTTCAATATGTTCGTGCCTCAAGCGCTTCGGACCGGGCATATACCTTCTTGAAACACTCACCTTTGCCCTGTATGCTCCAGAGGACGTAAAAATGCCCACGCTAATTGCTTTTGCACTGTCATTCATTCTGCTGGTTCCATTAACGGTAAGGAGGCTCAAGAATGAGGGTGGCCTTGGTTCCAATGAGGGTTGAGGTTGGAAACTTCAACGCCAACTGGGTTGAGTTCGAGAGGCGCTTCGACGAGGCTTTGGACCATAACCCCGACTTCATAGTGTTTCCCGAGTACTGTCTCACCGGCTTCGAGGAGTGGGACTTCAGCGGGGCAGAGCTTTACGGCGAAATAGTTGAGCGGGTAAGTTCGCTCGCGAGGGAAAACGGCGTTTACGTCGTCTTCGGCCTCCTTGAGCCATACAAAAACTGCGTTTACAACTCCGCCCTCCTAATCGGCAGGGACGGAGGGGTTCTCCTCAAGCACCGCAAGTTCCAGGAGCCGATGAAGTTCTGCACGGGCAACACAGTCAGGACGGCAAGAACGGAGTTCGGGAAGGTGGCGATAATCATCTGCGGCGACCTCTACAACAAGAGGATAATGAAATGGGTGAGGCGGAAAAGGCCGGATTACCTCTTTGTGCCGATGGAGTACTCGCCGGAATATGGAAAACCGAACGAGGAGGACGTTGAGGCGATGGCTGACCGGGTTAGGCTCCTCGGCGTTAGGGCTTTCATCGTGAACAGCTATCCCCCAGGAGGTGCCTGGGTCTTCGACGAGAACGGGAACCTTCTTGCGGAAAGCAGAGGAGATGAAATGATCGTCTGGAAGGGAGAATAAAAACGACGCTCCTCACCGGGCGAGCCTGCGGAAGTAGCTCTTCATCGCGGGCCAGTTGAGGGCAAGGTGCACCACCGAGAGGCCGAAGAACGCGAAACCTACGTACGTATGGACCGTGTCCATCAGTGACACGGGCAACGAGACTCCCAGCCTCGCGGCGAGGGGGCCTATGAGGAGGAAGACACCGCTTATGCCCGTTATCAGCCAGAGGACGAAGAGTATCAGCGACACCCACATCCTTAGCTTTGCACTCATCCGATCACCCCTTGACAAACGTCTTGCCGTTGATCTTTATCTCATAGGCATTCGGTTCACCGTCCTCGTATGTAGCTGTTACCTCGACTTTTTCTCCGACTTTGAGAATGAAGAGCATATCCCGCCACGTGTATTCTTTGCCTTCGTCGTCCGTCCACTTTCCCCTGATGAAAACCTTGGTTGAATTGACTTCTATGTAGCGTCCTGCGGTGTTTACCTCCTCGATGGTTCCAGTTATCACTTTCTCGGTCGCGTTGAGCTCTGGGATTTGAGTTGAAGTGTTGGCGACCTCTTCCTCCGACGGTACCCCCACGTAGAAGTGAACCGTTACCCGCTCCTCGCTGCCGTAGGGGCATCCGCTCCCGTATTTGAACACGACGTCGAGTGTTCCGTTCCCGAGAACCTTGACGGTGTACTGCTTAAACGCCGTATACGGGTCGGAGAGCTTGGTTTCGCTTTCCCCGACGATCTCAACGTTTGTGGGATTTTCCGTTGTTATCTTCCAGTCCGAGTATTGGCAGGGTTGGGCATGCTTGAACTTAACGGTGACGTTGATTGTAACCTCCGTTCCAACCTCAGGCACGTAGGCCTTGGCCGGAACAACACAGAGAAGGTCTGAACCTTCGTGTGAAACAGCTGAGCCGATGTAATAGACGCCGTTTGAGACTATGCTTTCGTTCTGAGGCTGAAGAGATAAGGGGCCTTCGGTGCCGAGGTTTTTCTCGGCGGTTCTGACGGCGAAGGGCAACGCCGTTAGGAGTGCGCATATCACAAAGGCTACCATCACCCTGCGCTCCACAGGCCATCACCCGTTATTTGTAGATTTTTTCATATTTTCTTCGTAAATTCCCGCTTTGAGAATTTAACAACAAAAAACAAAGGAGAAAAAGACTTCACGGCTTGTTGCCGTTTCCCTGGCCGCTACCGCCGGTCTCCATCGGGCTGTTGATTATCGCCTCATACTCGTCCTTGGGGAGAACCTGCGGCTCGTAGGTCACCCCTCTGTTCTCCAGCTGTCCGACGAAGGACCTCAGGTGGTTCCTGCTCCCCATCATGAGGTTCTCGTAGACGGTTATGATGTCTATCTTGTTCGTCTTCGATATCCATTCCTGGAGGTCCTTTATGTCCGTCTCCTCTATCAGCGCGCCGACCTTGAGCGCATCGACCTCGCTCTTCATGCCCATCTCAATGAGCTGGTCGTAGAGGGCCTGGAGCTCCTTGTTCTGGAACTCGCCGATGCCCTCACTGGCGGTCGGGTCGGTCAGGTTGTACTTTTTGAGCAGCATCCTCACCGATTCAACGTGGGTCGTTTCGCTCTTGGCGATGTTGGCGAAGATCTGGAGTCCCCACTTCTCGTAGAGCTTGGTGTAAACGTCGTGGGCGAGCTTCTCCTCCTCCACCATGTACAGGAGTCCCTCCTTTTCTGCGTCAGTCAGCGGTTCCGCAGGGAGGGAGTCTATGTAGGACTGGAGATCGTTGGTGTTCACGTTGCCGTTTGAGTCCGCCACGAGCGGAACGGTGTTCGTTGGCACCGGACTCTCAGTGGAGGTCGTTGAGGTCTCGCTCGTTCCAATGCACCCTGAGGCGAGAACTCCCGATACGAGGACAACCATCACGAAGAGGGCGTAGCGCCTCTTCACTTCCATCACCTCTGTGTTTGCTGTCTATCTGATAATCTTACCTGAGGTTCATAAATACCTTTTGGTTCATCGGACCATTTGAAGTGGGTGCTTTGTCAAAAGGTTTATCTAAATGGCCCCAGAATGCCCGTGGGTGGTAGCATGTGGCGCTCGGCCAGATTCGTTGACGGTAACGTTGCCTTCTCCCGGATGCCAACGCGGAGGGAAATAGACGAAGTTGCCAAAACCTTCGATGCGGTTGTGGTACTCGTTGAGGAGTTTGAACTTCCATACAGCCTGGATGAATGGCAGAAACGGGGCGTTGAGGTTCTCCACAGCCCAATAGAAGACTTCACCGCGCCGAGTCTTGAGCAGCTCCTCAAAATCCTTCGTTGGATCGAGGCGAGGGTTGGGGAGGGCAAAAAGGTTCTGATTCACTGCATGGGTGGCCTCGGGAGGAGCGGGACGGTGGCGGTTGCATGGGTGATGTACTCGGAAGGCGTCCCTCTGAGGGATGCCCTCTTGAAGGTTCGGCGGCTGAGACCCGGTGCTGTTGAGGTTGAGGAGCAGATGGGGGTTCTGAGGAAGCTTGAGGGGACACTATTTTGAATTTGTGACAAAGCATCTCGCAATTTTTGTCCATTTTTGTCAATACTGCAAAGGAGCTTGGAATAGCTTTATCTTCATGCCCGTCCCAGGGGTAGGGTCAGCGATTGAGATCGCACTCGGGATGGGAGGTGGTATCGTGAGGATCGCAGTAATCGGTGCGGGAATGATAGGGGGCGCCATAGCCCGGGCCCTCGCGGAGGAAGGACACGAGGTAACCGCGACGAGGAGGCACATTGAACGGGCTAAATACCTTGAAGAGTTCGGCGTGACGCTCACGGATGACAACAGAAAGGCCGCGGAATGGGCGGACGTCGTCATTCTGGCGGTGAAGCCCGGGAAGGCCCGGGTGGTTCTTGAGGAAATAAAGGAGGCTGTGGGAAACAAGCTCGTGATCTCCGTGGTTGCGGGGGTATCCCTGGCGGAGCTGAGCAGGGCAGCCAGTGCCCGGTTTGTGAGGGCCATGCCCAACATAGCGGTGCTTGTTAAGGAGTCATTCACGGCATACGCCACGTGGCTGGACGGTGATGGGGACATAGAAACCATCGAGGGCATCCTTGGGACGTTTGGGGACTGTGTGAGAGTGGACGAGGAATACCTGGACGGGATAACGGGATTAAGCGGTTCCGGGCCCGCGTACGTGACGGTGTTCCTGGAGGCTATGGTCTACGGCGGCCTTAGAGTGGGCCTCCCAAGGGAAGTCGCCACCAAGGCAGCCCTCCAGACACTCCTGGGGACCGCAAAGCTCCTGATGAAAACTGAGGAGCATCCGGCTGAGGTGAGGGAGTGGGTGATAACTCCGGGAGGGACAACTATAGACGGTGTCTTTGAGCTGGAGGAGGGCAGAATAAGGACGGCCGTTATGAA
This sequence comes from Thermococcus sp., assembly GCF_015521605.1. Lineage (NCBI taxonomy): Archaea > Methanobacteriati > Methanobacteriota > Thermococci > Thermococcales > Thermococcaceae > Thermococcus > Thermococcus sp. Next base: position 11,786 of record NZ_WANV01000010.1, on the reverse strand, counting down.
GGCCATCGATACAGCCTCAAAAAAATCCAGGCTGCTCTCCAGAAAGGTTTAGAGGCCGTTGAAGCTCACCACATCTTCGAGCTTCCTCCTATCGTACTTTGGCTTGGGGTCTGCGGGATAGCCAACGGGCAGAATCGTCTGGAGCTTGTAGTCCGCTGGTGCGTTTAACAGCTCCTCTATCGGTTTCGGGTTCGGAGGAGTGTACGTCACGGTTCCAAGGCCGAGCTCTTCGAGCGCAAGGAGGAGGTAGCCGACCGCTATCCACGTTGACTGAAGCCAGTAGGGTGCCTTCGTGTGCCCGAAGACGAGGATTAGGTAGGGGGCCTCGCTGAGGAAGGGCTTTTCGGGCTTGAATCCCTTGGCGTTCAGCCATGCCATCAGGTCGCCCTTCGTCCTTGAGTAGAACTTCTCCTCCTCCCTCTCGCAGAGCTCCCTTATCTTCCCCTTCAGCCAGTCGTCATCGATGACTACGAACTTCCATGGCTGGGCATTCATTCCGGATGGGGCTTCCTTCGCGGCCTTTATCGCCTTCAGGATGTCATCCTTCGGCGGCTTGTCCGGGAGGAATTCCCTCACGGTCTTCCTCCTCTTCGCCAGCTCAAGAACACGCATGGCATCACCGGTTTCTTTTGGGCGGGAACGGATAAAAACGTTTAGACGTAGAACACCATTCCGTCGTAGGCGACGAGAACCCTGTTCCCCCACCTCCTCCTCACGTACCCGGTCAGCTCAAGGAACGGCAGGTTCTTGTGGGAGATGTGGCTTAAAACGGTTCTCTCGGCGAGCCTGAGCCCAATCTCCGCCGCCTCATCAACGTTGTTGTGATAGGGGTCATCGGTTCCAGGGGGGTATGTAGCATCAACGATGGCGAGCCTTAGCGGGGCCTTCTCTTTCAGAAACTCCCCCGTCTCCTCAGGGAGGCCTTTCGTGTCGTAGAGCAAAGCCACGCTCTTCCCGTCCTCCTCTATGAGGTACCCGAGGGTCTCGACCTGATGGTTGAGACGGAACGCGGTGATTTTAAGCGTGTCCAGCTCAACGGTGTCCCCCGGTTTTATCGTTCTCGGCTGGAGGTTCTTGGGTTCCCGCAGGATCAGGGCGTCGGCGTGCCCCTCCGGCGCGTAGAGCGGTGTTTCCAGCGCCGTCCATCTAAGCTTGTAGAGGCCGTAGATGTGGTCGTGGTGCCAGTGGGTCAGAAAGATGGCCTCCAGCGGAACGTTGAGGAAGTCCCTTATGTCCGTCCCGACGTCGAAGAGAACCGCCTTCCGGTTATCGGTTATTATTGCGAGCGTTGAGGGCAGCCTCTGGGCAAAGCCGAGCTTTCTCGCCTCGTTGCAGGTCGAGCAGGTGCAGAGGTGTGCCGGAATCCCCTCGCTCCCGCCTGTGCCGATGAAGTAGACGAGCATTCCCACCACCGTTTTATGGCTGTAAAATAGTTTCCCTTATAAGGATTGCCGCCTACCCTCGAACATGAGGTTCATCGCCGATATGATGCTCGGCCGGCTCGCGAGGTGGCTCAGGCTGTACGGCTACGACACGCTCTACGGCGTTGAGGACGACGATGAGATACTCAGGATCGCCCTGGCTGAGAACCGGGTTCTCCTCACCAGGGATTCAGGCCTTGCCGCGAGAGCCAGGAGGCTTGGCGTGGAGGTGATCGCGCTGAGCTCAAACTCCCTTGAGGGACAGGTAGGGGAGCTCAAGAAGCGTGGCCTTGAGTTTGAGGAACTGTTTCCTGCCCATGCCCGATGTCCGAAGTGTAACGGCCCCATCCGGCCGGTCCCCAAGGACGACCTCAGGGGGAGAGTTCCAGAGAGCGTCTATCAGAAATACGATGAGTTCTACGTCTGCGAAAACTGCGGTCAAGTCTACTGGCCGGGGAGACAGTGGAGGGAGATGCTGAGGATAGGCGAAAAGCTGAGAAGGGTTTAAAAGGTGTCTACCCACCATTGGCTGGTGTTGAGATGGAGTGGGAGGAGTGGAAGCCATTCTATCTGAGGATCGTCCGTGAGATGGGCTACTCCATTGAGGAAGACCGCAGGGCAGCCGAGCTGTTGAGGGCACTGCTCCTTGAGGGTGACGAATACATCCTGAAGGACGAGCTGGCCGCGGTTGTGGAAAGGAGGGCCTACGTTTTCGGCTGCGGTCCAAGTCTTGAGAGGGCGCTTGGGAAGCATGACTTCTCCAATGGGACATTGATAGCGGCCGACGGGGCGACCTCTGCACTCCTCGATGCGGGCCTTCTTCCCGACATAATAGTCACCGACCTCGATGGCAGGATCCCGGACCTAAAGCTGGCCAACGATCGAGGTTCCTTCATGGCCATCCACGCCCACGGGGACAACGTGGAGAAGATGGCCGTTTACGTCCCGATGTTTTCGCGGATTCTCGGAACATGTCAGACGGAGCCTCTGGACATCGTTTACAACTTCGGGGGCTTTACCGACGGTGACAGGGCGGCTTTTCTGGCCGAGGAGATGGGGGCGAGAGAAATCGTCCTGGTTGGCTTTGACTTCGGTCAGGTCGTGGGCAGGTGGAGCAAGCCGGGACTGAAGGAGCACTCCCCGGTCTGGGAGAGCAAGAGGAAGAAGTTTGAGTTCGCGATGGAACTGCTGGATTGGCTGAAAAAGAAGGGGAGGGCGAGGATAGTGTACCTCACACCAGATCCCTGAGCTTCTTGACCTTTCCGGCTTTAATCTCGACGTAGCCGGCCCTCTTGAGGAAGCGCAGGACTTCTTCAACGGCCTTCTGGGAGTAGTTGATCACGAGGGTTCCCTTTTCTGTGGGTATCGATATTGGCGCCACCCTGACGAATCCCTTAACCAGCTCCTCCTCTGGGACCCTGTCACTGCCGAGGGCTTTGAGTATCTCCCCCGCCAGTATCGAGCGGCCTATCAGTGCAAAGTACACCCTCAGCAGGTAGTCCTCCGGGAAGTAGCGCGATGCTATCTTTCCGAGGGCGTTTATCTTGGCTATGTCCAGCTCCAGTATCTCAAACTCGTATTCCATGGTGAGGTCCGTGAAGGCAAACTGCTTGGCGATTCTCTCCGCGCTTTCTGGACTGTGGACGAGGTTGAACGGGAACTTGAACTCAAAATGGAGCTTTGTAACGTCGACCCCTTCCTTCAGCCTGATAACTCCGTCGCTGTACTCGACCGCTCCGTTCCTGGTCAGCTGGTCGAGGAGCTCTGCAACCCACGGCCCCTCCTGAATCAGGGTCTCGAACCTCTCACCGACCTTGATGTGCTCCAGGATGTGGTTAAGGCTCTCCTTGAACGAGAGGAATCCCTCCTTGAGGGCCTCCCTGTCAGCACCCTCGATAACATTTATCTGCGCGCTTATCTCTTCAAGCGTTCCCTCAAGCAGGTAGCCCACAAAGGCCTCGTAGCCGAGTCTCTCATGAAGCTCGAACTTGATACCTTCCTTTCTCAGGTCTTCGAGAAACGACTTTCTTACCGCCTCGTTCTTCGTGACGAACCTCATTCTATCACCGGAACCGGAAACGGTTAAAAGCCTTATAGGTTTTTGGTTTCTGGGGGTGAGAGGATGGGGGAGAAGCAGTACCTGCTGGACAGGACCCTTGAGGCGTGGAAAGGTAAAAGGGTGGCTCTGGCGGTTAGCAACGAGCACTCATTTACCGGAATCCTTGAAGACTTCGACGAGGAGGTCATACTCATCCGTGACGTCTCCGACATAGCCGGAAACAAGGCAAAGGCGCTGATAGTCAAGATAGAGGACATGAACTGGATAATGCTTCTGTGAGGGGTGGATATGAAGGCGGTTGCCTTTGTGGGCTTCAAGAAGAGCGGGAAAACGACCGCTGTTGAGGCGGTTTCCCGGGTGCTGAAGGAGAGGGGCTACCGCGTTGCCATAGCGAAGAGCATGCACGCAGATTTTGATCGGGAGGGGAGCGACACCTGGAGGTTCTCGCGGATTGCGGACACCGTTGTGGTTCGCGCCCACGACACCGATGCGCTCCTCTTCAAAGCCAAGGACATCAACGCCCTCTTCTCCATGGTCAGCGCTGACTTCCTCCTGCTTGAGGGGTTCAAGTCGATAAAACACGTCCCCAAGGTCATATGCGCGAGGAAAGAGGAGGACGTTAGGGAGCTCAACGATGGCCTTGCTATGGCCGTGAGCGGGGTTATAGCCTCAACCGGCGTTGAGGAGATAGACGGGTTGCCCGTTATAGACGCGACTAAAGAGCCCGAGAAGCTCGCCGACCTCGTGGAGAGAAGAGCATTCATGCTGCCCAACATAGACTGCGGCATGTGCGGATTCAAGTGCGCCGAGATGGCGGAAATGATAGTGAGCGGCGAGAAGACGCTCAAGGACTGCGTCGTCCTCAGCTCAAAGCCGAAAGTCACGGTAAAGATAGACGGACAGGTCCTGCCCATGAAGGACTGGGTGCAGGAGCTGGTTGAGAAGACGATAAGGGGCATGCTGTCGAGCATGAAGGGCTACCGCGAGGGGAAGAGGATAGAGATCGTGATAAGGGAGGATTGAATCATTCCTTCCAGAACTCTTCGGGGAGAAGTTCAATAATCTCCCTGGCCCTCCCAAAGTCCCTGTCGAGTGAGGCTATCCTCTTCGTTCCATACTCCAAGGCGGTAGCTATTATCCGTGCATCATGGGGGAAGAGGTTATAGTGCCTCATGAAGAGTAATGTCTTTGCCCAGTCGCGGGAATCTGGAACTACCACGACATCAAACGCCTCAAAAACCGCCAGAGCTTTCTTCCCGGTTTCATAGATAAACTCTGCCAGTTCTGGACTTTTCGAAAGCCTCTCTTTTATGGCGACCGAAGATCTAATCCCAAACTCACGTTGAACCTCTCTCCGGATTATGACAAAAAGGAACTCATCTAGAACAAGATCAGAGGTTATCTTAGGCTCAGGAGATGTTAGCACTTCCTCAGCCATGTCTGCGAACTCTCCGTTGGTGGTGTAGTGGTAGAAAACACTCGTGTCAATGTAGATCACTGCTCATACACCTCAGCTCTGAGCTTTTTAAGCTCCTCACTGGTGCCCCCTTCGCCGAACATTCCCCTCCGGACTTCCTTGGCGAGTTCTCGTATTTCCTCCCTAATCGCCTCAACCTCTATGAGCTCCTGAACCTTCTTTATGTCCATGTTTCCAAGGAGTCTCTTTAGGGTCAGATTTCCCATTTCCTTCACACCGCTTTGTTTTTGCACCCCTCTGGATTTAAAGGTTGCTTTGTTTGCAAGGGTACAACCCTAACATCGAATGCCACTACCTCCCCATCCCTTAAAACGTACGCCCCGTAGTTCCCTTTCTCGTCAACTATCAACCACACCACAGGCCAGAGCTTCATTCCCACCAGATCCTTCCCGCTCGGCCTGGGGAGACAGTTGAGGTGGGAGTGGAATATCCCAACGACCTCCAGTCCCCTTCCTTCAGCCTCGTCTATGGCCTTTACCATCTCGACCGGTTCCATCTCGAACTCTGTGGGAGAGTTCAGCCTGTTGGGAACGAAGCGAGCCTCTTCCACGATGAAGCGGTTGCCCTCTCGCCTTCCGAAGAGGAAGCCGCAGATCTCAACGGCGCTCCTTTCTGCCATTTTGATAATTGCATTTAAATCGTCTTGTCGGATTATCAGTTCCATGATTAAAACTCCCCCGTTAGACTTATAAAGCTTGGAGATGTGACAACGCTCTGCCGGTGGTATTATGAAATGGGCCCTCACGTTACATGGTGGAGAGCACCACGGGACGACCATCGTCTTTGAGACCGAAACCGCGGACGAGGCAAGACGTTTCGCGAAGCAGGAGCTCAGGCGGAAGGACGCGAGGGTCTTCGAACTCGAAAAGCTTGAGTAATTCTCCGCTCCCTTTCTTCCCCCTACCGCCCGCAGTGACGATGCCCACCTATGTCTCCCTGTATTTTCATGTCCATTAATGAGCTTTTTTGTGCGCTTATTTGTGGCCATTGATGTGCTTTTAAGACCATCAATGTTTTTAAAACGGTCGGCCACATGAATCATCCGCAGTGATATATTTGGGGGTGTGGAAATGCTCGTGAGGATAGTGTACTATTTCGACCACACTCTTCCGGAGGAGCGCATTGTGGCGACCAACGACGTGAAAAAAGCCGAGGAAATTGCCCGGGAAGAGATGAAAAAGCTTGGCGCTAGGGAGTACGAGGTTGAGTGGGTGGCCTGAAGTCAGTGTTTCCCAATGTTGGAGACCCCTCCGGTCTGCTCAAGCCCGTAGATTATCAGGACAAGGCCAATCCACGTCGCTATGAAGTACGCGGTTATCGTGGCGAAGTGAAGCGGTATGGCAACGAGGAGCATTAGCCCGCCGGTCTTCAGCATCTCGGCCCCTGTGTCGTCGGACATCCGTGAGAGGGCGCGGTAGAGGAAGTAGAGGCTCAGGAACTGAAGCGCCAGAAAGACCACGTGGACGGTGTTTATCACCGCGGGACTGGTCTCGATGGGGGTTATCCCCAGGGTTTTGCTCCACCCGGAGATTCCTAGGGCTATCTTCGCCCCGTAGAGGGGGAGTGAGGCAATGAAAACAATGAGCGACCTTTTGATATCCTTCCTGTACTCCGTGAGCTCCCTCATGAGGAGCCAGAGGCCGATGAGGGTCAGCGGATAGATGTACATCATCAGAACCAGCGTCAGTGCAAAGAGAACCTCAAGCCTTCTAACGTTCATGGAACCACCTTAGAAGAGTTGGCTTCAAAAGTTAAAAGGTTGGGGGTTCATTCCCCCGTTTGGGAGGGTGGACATCAGCCGCGGGACTGCTTGAACTGCTCCTGTATCTTTCTGTAGTACTCCATGGTCTCCTCGCTCACGCTGGGGCCTATCTTCTTCATGGCCTCCTCGAAGTCCTTCATCGTTACCTTGACCTTCTGTCTTATCTCGTCAGCCTTCATACCGGGCCTTATTACGCCTTCCTGCAGTGCCCTGCGCATGGCGAGCATCGCGGCTTCCCTGACCACTGCCTCGATGTCGGCACCGGTGTAGCCCTCGGTCCTCTTCGCCAGCTCCTCCAGCTTGACGTCCTCCGCGAGCGGCACGTTCCTGGTGTGGACTTTCAGTATCTCCAATCTGGCCTTCTCGTCCGGTGCAGGAACGAGTATCAGCCTGTCGAACCTTCCTGGTCTGAGCAGAGCCGGGTCTATGATGTCCGGCCTGTTGGTGGCTCCGATAACGACCACTCCGCTGTTCTCCTGTATTCCGTCCATCTCGGTGAGGAGCTGGTTGATGAGCCTGTCGGTGACGCGGTTGACGTCGGTTCCCCTTCTTGGAGCGATTGCGTCTATCTCGTCGATGAATATCACCGTTGGAGCCGCCTGCCTTGCCTTCCTGAATATCTCCCTGATGTTCTTCTCGCTCTCGCCGACCCACTTGCTGAGCACCTCTGGACCTTTGATGGCTATGAAGTTGGCCTCGCTCTCGTTGGCGACTGCCTTCGCGAGCAGTGTTTTACCGGTTCCAGGAGGACCGTAGAGCAGGATCCCCTTCGGTGGGGTGATTCCAAGCCCCATAAAGGCCTCCGGGTACTTGAGCGGCCATTCGACGGCCTCGCGGAGCTCCTCCTTGACGTCTTCAAGTCCACCTATGTCGTCCCAGCGGACGTTTGGCACTTCAAGCAGGACTTCCCTCAGGGCGCTCGGCTCTACCATCTTGAGGGCCTCATAGAAGTCCTTCCTGGTTACCCTGAGCTCCTCCAGGACCTCCTTGGGTATGTGCTCGGCCTCGAAGTCTATCTTGCCCTCCCTGATGAGCCTCCTGAGTGCTGCCATCGCCGCTTCCCTCGCCAGCGCGGCAAGGTCTGCACCAACGAAGCCGTGAGTGACCTCGGCCAGCTCCTCCAGCAGGGCATCGATGAGCCTGGCCTTGACCTCCTCGTAGAGCTTCTCGTCTACGCCCTTGAGTATCTCAGGGATCTCCTCGTCCCTTGCGTTCTTGACCTTCAGCAGGGCCCTCTCGGCGCTCTCGCGGTAGGCATCGTTTCTTTCAAGCTCCTCAAGTATCTCAATGACCCTGCCCTTCCTGAACTCGGGCTCGATAGGCATTCCCCTGGTGTGTATCTGGAGTATCTCCTTCCTGCCCTTCTTGTCGGGAACGCCGACCTCAAGCTCGCGGTCGAACCTTCCGGGTCTCCTGAGGGCCGGGTCTATGGCGTCAGGCCTGTTGGTAGCGCCTATGACTATGACCTTTCCGCGGCTCTTGAGACCGTCCATCAGGGTGAGCAGCTGTGAAACTACGCGCTTCTCGACCTCGCCGTGGGTCTCCTCCCTCTTTGGGGCTATTGCATCGATCTCGTCGATGAAGATTATCGCCGGGGCGTTCTCTTCAGCCTCCTTGAAGACCTCTCTGAGCCTCTCCTCGCTCTCACCGTAGTACTTGCTCATTATCTCCGGCCCGTTAATGGCGATGAAGTGGGCGTTCGCCTCGTTCGCTACCGCCTTGGCGAGGAGAGTCTTACCCGTTCCGGGCGGACCGTAGAGGAGCACACCCTTCGGCGGTTCTATGCCGAGCTTCTCGAATATTTCCGGATGCTTGAGTGGGAGCTCTATCATCTCCCTGACCTTCTGGATGACGTCCTTGAGGCCGCCGATGTCCTCGTAGGTGACGCCTAAGGCGGCGGTCTTGCTGACCTCCTTGACCGGCTTCTCACTAACCTGGAACTCGGTGAACTCGGTGATCTGGACTATCCCGGCAGGAGTCGTTGCCGTGACCACGAAGGTCAGCTCCTGCCCGAGGATGCCGACCTTGATGTAGTCGCCCCTGACGACGGGCCTTCCGACGAGCCTGCTGTGGAACCACTCGACGAAGTCGTGGCCGAAGCGAATGGGCTCGGTCGGGGCCACGATGACCTTCTTCGCCTCCTTGACATCGGCCTTTCTCACCGTGACCTCATCGCCGAGGCCGACGCCGGCGTTCTTCCTTATGGTTCCGTCCATTCTGATGATGCTCAGTCCTTCGTCCTCCGGATATGCCGGCCAGACGACGGCGGCAGTGTTCTTGGTTCCGATTATCTCGATGATGTCGCCGCTCTGGACACCTATCTCGCGCATGGCTTTGCGGTCTATCCTTACTATTCCCCTGCCAACGTCACGCTGATAGGCAGAGGCGACCTTGAGCTTGACCTCCCTCTTTTCGGCCATTTTTCACCACCTCCAAACTTTTCATGACTGATGATCGTGAGATTCGAGACTTTGATTTTATCCCGTGGTTGTAGGGTGCAAAGTCAAGATGGGAAACAACGAAAGGGTTACTCAATCTTCACCTCGAAGCCCTCACCCTCTGGCTTGCTGGGCCTCTTCTTGGGTATCTCTATCTCAAGGACGCCGTTGTTGTAGCGCGCCTTGGTCTTCTCTGGAATGACCTCTTCGGGCAGTCTGATGACCCTCCTGTAACCGCTGTAGTAGCGCTCGATCCTTATGGCCCCCTCGGTTTCAAGCTCCTTCTCGCGCCTCACCTGGGCTTCGAGGTAGACGGTGTCCTCCGTAACGCGGAGCTTGATGTCCTCCTTCCTGACTCCCGGAAGCTCAACGGTGATGACGAACCTGTCTCCGCGGTCGAAGATGTCGACGAAGGGCTCGCGCCAGGTCTCGCTGACGAACTCGTAGCGCTCTGGCTCCCTGGTGCTCCAGAGCCTTGGCCCGCGCATGATGTCCCTGAAGATGGCGTCGATCTCCTCCTGAATCTCCCTCATCAGGTCGAAGGGGTCCCAGTAGCGGTCCCTCCTCCAGACCATGCTCTCACCCCCAACCTTTTGGTTACCAGTAGTAACTAAAAGCTCAAGGTTTATAAAGTTTTTCGTCTTTTAATGTGCATCGGTGACTAAAATCTGGAAAGAACAGGGGAAAGATCAAAGGTTGCTCAGCATGCGGACGAGTGGGTAGTAGACATCATCAAAGCTCTCGTTTCCCCTGAGTGGGTAAACGAACCTGACCTCCTTCCCTTCTACCTTGGCCTCCATCTCTCTGGGTTCGTTTACCAAGGTGAGCTCCGTGACTTCGAGCATGTCACTGACTATACGGCCCTTTCCGAGAAGAGAACCCCTGCTGATGCCGTTCCTTAATATGGCCTCAAGCCTGGGCCTTAATCCGGTAACCCACTTTGGACGAAGCCTTCGTCTGGTTACAGCCTCCATGGATTCACCCCCAGGGGTAATGGGAGAAGAAGGAAAGGGGCGCTTGGCTACCACCCCCTTTGGCTTATTGGCACGACAGACCTATTTTTCGGGGCGGATTTCAGGCACTGCCGCGTCCTGCTACCACCCACTCACCGTGGGTTTCATTAGATCCCTACGACTTTGAAAAATATTAGCTTTTCGGCCAATTTTTTGGAAGATTTGTCTGTTCATGTGCATCTCAATGGAAGAGTTTGAGTTTTTGCTCCGGGTAGAGTTAGGTTTTTGTCATCATGTCCACGGGATCCAGGACGGAATTCTGGGACACGGGGCGGGCGTCGTAGCCGAGTCCCCGGAGAATCCTCGCGAACTCCTCGGCGAAGCCGTAGACCGTAAAGATTTTCTCCGGGTTTACCCTCTCCACGATCCGCATCAGCTCCCAGAAGTCGGCGTGGTTGCTGAGCTTCAGCCTTCCAAAACCGGAAACAGTCAGCTCCCAGGGCGAAAGTGTGTTCTCCACCCGGGGAGAGCGGTAGGAACGCAGGACGACCTCTCCATCAACCGATACGTTGCCGAACGAGAGGCCGAACTTCGAATAAACGCGCGCCACCTTGAGCATCTCCCGCGAGGCCTTTACCGTGTAGCCGTGAAGGTCGAGTATTTTCATGACCTCCTGTGCTTTCCCCATCTGGTTGACGTAGAGAACGGGTTTTTTGCCCCTCTCAATGGCCTCCTCGACGAAGGCTATCAGCTTCTTCTCTGCCTCCCTTGGGGCGGGGAACGTGAAGTGGGGAACGCCGAAGGTGGCCTCGATTACCAGAAAGTCCGCCCTCGGGAAGCGGCTCTTTTCTGCCGTTCTTAGCTTGAACCACTTGGTGTCTCCGGTGTAGAAGAGCGTCCCGTTTTCGAGCCACAGCTTTATCCCGGCCGAGCCGAGCATGTGGCCTGCTGGATAGAGCCTCGCCCTGAAGTCGCCCAGGTAGAAGGTCTTTCCAAAGCCCACCTCGCGGTAAAAACCGCCCTTCCTGAGGTGGCTGAGGAACTTGGTCGCTCTGGTGGAGTAGATAACCTCACCGCTGACGAAGTGGTCGGTGTGGGCGTGGCTTTGGAAGGCGAAGCGGGCGGAGCTGTCGAGGCCGACATTACCTATTATCATCATTAATAAATAGGGGTTGAGTCCTTTTAGACCTTCTCCGCTAGCTGGATAATTTATCCAACGTCAAGCCCAACCTTTAGTTATGTAAAAGCTTTTTATAGGCCGCCGCCCAAATAGGGGCAGGTGGTAGGCATGACCTTCGATAAGGAGAAGCTCGCGAAGATTAGGGAGGAGGAGAAGCGCTGGGAGGAAACGACCGTCAAAAAGTTCATCGAGAAGAGGCCAGAGAGAAAGGAGAAGTTCATGACGGATGACGGTTTTGAGATAAAGAGGATTTACACCCCCGCTGACCTCGGCGAGGACTGGGATTACCTCAAAAAGCTCGGCTTCCCGGGCGAATATCCTTTCACCCGCGGCGTTTACGCCACCATGTACCGCGGCAGGTTCTGGACGATGAGGCAGTACGCCGGTTTCGGAACCGCTGAGGAGTCCAACAGGCGCTACAAATACCTCCTGGAGCAGGGCCAGACCGGTCTGAGCGTCGCCTTCGACCTGCCCACCCAGATAGGCTACGACTCCG
>NZ_WANV01000009.1 GCF_015521605.1 Thermococcus sp. | reverse complement strand
CTCGTCCTCGAAGCAATGAAAATGGAAAACGAAATACCAGCACCAAAAGACGGAATAATCAAAAAAATCCACGTCAAAGAAGGCGACACCGTCGACACCGGACAAACACTCGTGCAGATTGAGTAAAAAAGCATTCTCCTTCCTTATTTATTATAACTCTCCATCTAACAGGTTTTTTTCGCCCGTATAGGAGAAGTTTGAAACTCTTAGTTAAAAAACGAAAAAGTTTCAGCTTTTTGCCGAAAGGCATTTAAATCGACACAATCATACATTATCCCGAAAATCTACCTGGAGGTGCAACCATGAACTCCGCTGTAGTTATCTTAATAGCGGCTGCAATCTATCTGGGAATGTACTTTACCTACGGAAAGAGCCTTCAGAACAAGGTCGTCAGGGCTGATTCGGGCAGGCCCACACCGGCCCACAAGCTCTACGACGGTGTCGACTACGTCCCGGCCCACCCGCTGGTTCTCTACGGCCACCACTTTGCATCAATAGCAGGTGCTGGGCCAATCGTCGGTCCGGCGCTGGCAATGGCCTGGGGCTGGCTGCCAGGGCTCCTCTGGGTCTGGTTCGGAAACGTCTTCATTGGTGCCGTCCACGACTACCTTGCCCTGATGTCATCGGTTCGCTACGATGGTAAATCCGTCCAGTGGATAGCAGGAAAGCTCATGACAAGGAGGACAGGAATAGCCTTTGAGTTCTACATACTGTTCGCCCTGCTCCTCGTTATAGCCGCCTTCATGTCAGTCATCGCCGGAATCTTCACCAAGACCCCTGAAGCCGCGACAGCCTCAATACTGTTCCTCATATCGGCAATCATAGTCGGATATCTGATGTACAAGACGAGCCTCCACTTCGCAGGTGCCACCATCGTCGGCCTCATACTCCTGGTGATATCAGTCTGGCTCGGCTTCAAGTACCCGATACAGGCCTCGTACCACCAGTGGAACATATTCCTCTTCGTCTACATCATCATCGCGGCGTCGCTGCCCGTATGGGTGCTGCTGCAACCGAGGGACTACCTGAACGCATACATCCTGTGGTTCGGCCTTATCCTCGGAGGCGTTGCCTTCGCAATCCTTGGATCCAAGGGAACCTTCACCGCCCCCGCATACACCAGCTGGTCGGCAAGCGTTGTCGGAGGAAAGCCATCACCGTTCTGGCCAACGATACCGCTCGTCATCGCGTGCGGTTCACTCAGCGGATTCCACTCCATCGTCGGTTCGGGAACCACCTCAAAGCAGCTTGACAACGAGCTCCACGGCCTCATGGTCGGCTACGGCGGAATGTTCACCGAGGGCTTCCTGTCAACCATAGTCATAGCATCGATAGCGGTCTATGGAATCAAGGTCTTTGCCGATGCTGGAATCGATATAAACGCCGCCAACTGGGCTTCAATCTACGCCCCCAAGGTCGCGGGAGAGATAGGTAAGGTCGGAATATTCGCCAAGAGCTACGCCTACGGCCTGCAGGACGCCTTCGGGATACCGTTCAAGACCGGCGCTGTCTTTGCGAGCCTCTGGGTCTCGGCATTCGCCCTGACCACCCTTGACACCGCGACCAGGCTCGGCCGCTTTGCCTGGCAGGAAGTTGTCGGAATGCTCATGGACACCACGGAGGGCATAGGAAAGGCCATTTCCAACAAGTGGCTTGCCTCCTTCGTGCTCGCCCTTGTCGGAATGTGGCTCGCGTGGGGTAACCAGTGGCTCATCCTCTGGCCAGCCTTCAGCGGTATGAACCAGATGCTGGCGAGTATAGCAATGATGACCGGCGCACTGTGGGTGACCAAGATACAGCAGGCAGGCAAGTGGAGCTACGCCGTCCTGATCCCCGCACTGTTCCTGTGGATAACGGTGAGCGCCGCACTGGTATGGTTCCTCGCCGTTGTCGTTCCGGGAATCGGGGACGTCGGAACAAGGTACGCGGTTGGCTTCATAACCCTGGTCGGCATACTCCTGAACCTCATGCTGGTCTTTGACTTCTACGCGGCCTGGAAGAAACCAGCGGAGGAGTATGCCGCTGCTTCGTGATGTTTTTCTTTTTACCACATTTTTGAGGGATGAAAATGAAAAAGATGCTCAGGAAGGTATTCTCGGTGCTTTCACTGCCCCTGAGGGTGCTGTGGGAGTTTCACAAGGGGTTCGAGCTGTATTACGTCCAGGGTATTAAATGGGAGGAGGAGGAGCTTGAGAACATATTTGCGCTCATCCTGTTTGGGGACTACATAGGTCTCCCCCATCCCCCGACGGAGCTGAGCTTCAGGCTGCTTCCCTACGTCATAAGGGAGATATACGTGATGGAGGAGAAGAGCACCAAGGAGGTCTCAATGAGGACCGGATGGATAGGTGTGTGAGGAGGAATAAAAATGGCCAGAAAAATACTTGAGGACATACGGGCTTTCCTGAAGGGGTTCGGAGGCTCCTTCAAGGAGCAGTCCACCGAGTACATCGAATTCGAGGAGAGGGAGCTTGAGAACGTGTTCGCACTCATACTCATGGGCTCGTTCGTTGGGATACCCTCACCTCCAACCACATTGGTGGTCAGACTGATGCCCCATATGATAAAGGAGATGCACGTGATGCAGCAGAGGGCGATCGACCTGGACGACATCTTCGGGGAGATAGCGGGAATGTTCGACATAGACTGAGGTGGTAGCATGAGGGAGTTCCTGCTTCCAAAGGAAGGCTTTCGGGCTGTTTTTGTGATAGGAAAAGGCGGTGTTGGTAAGACCACAACCAGCGCCGCCCTGGCAACGGCCCTCGCGAAGAGAGGATACAGGACGCTCATAGTGTCCTTAGACCCGGCACACAACCTAGGCGACGTTTTCATGGTAAAGCTCTCGGACAAGCCGAAGGAACTTGGAGAGAACCTCTACGCGAGTGAACTTGACATGGAGAAGCTCATAAAGGGCTATCTGAAGCATCTGGAGGACAACCTCAAGCACATGTACCGCTATCTGACCGTGATAAACCTGGAGAAGTACTTTGAGGTTCTCAGCTTCTCCCCCGGAATAGAGGAGTATGCCACCCTGGAGGCCGTCAGGAACATACTCCTTGAAGGGGAGAAGTGGGACGTGATAGTCTTTGACACGCCCCCGACGGGTCTAACACTCCGTGTTCTGGCCCTCCCCAGGATATCCCTGATCTGGGCCGACAAGCTCATCGAGATAAGGAAGAAAATACTCGAACGGAGGAGGATGATAGCCAAGGTCCACGGCGATCGTAAGTTCCAGCTGGAGGGGGAGGAGTTCACCCTTCCAAAGGAGGAAGAGGAAGACCCCGTGATGAGGGAGCTCCTGGAATACCGGAGGGAAGTGATGTTCGTCGAGAAGGTAATAACAGACCCCAAGAAAACCTCAGTCGTGGCTGTGATGAATCCCGAGATGCTTCCGCTGTACGAAACTGAAAGGGCCTACCAGAACCTCAAAAAATTCAAGATCCCGCTCAACATGATAGTGGTAAACAAGGTGATAACAGTCGAGAGGGAAATACCGGAAATAAAGGTCAAGCTGGACGCCCAGAGAAGGGTTCTTGAAGAAATCGAAAAGAAGTTCCAGAAGGTTGAGATAGTCAAAGTGCCCATGTTCGCCGAGGAACCCCGCGGAATGGAGTGGCTCGAAAGGCTCGGAGGCATGGTCCTTGAGGGTTGAGGATGTGCTGGAACTCCTCAGGGGCGTTGAAAACCCATTCACGAACATGGACATAGTCAGCGAGGGCCTCGTAACAAAGGTGGTCGTGGAGGAGGAGAAGACCACGATATACGTCGCCTTCGCCCGGAACATCCCGCCGCATCCCTTTGCCATGGCCGTCAACTGGCCGGTTCAGGCCAGAATTGTGAGGGACATGGTAAAGGTTTTAGATGATAAGCTGGAATACTTCGAGATAGTTGATGATACCACTCTGCAGAGGTACTATCCCTTAGACGAAGATATGGAGGTCTAATAATGGAGCTGACATCGGGAATATTGCTGGGAATAATGGTGCTCGCGGCGCTGGCGTCGATACAGTTCTACAAGGGCAGAAAGTGGAATCTCCAGCTCATGTACCACTACCTTCAGTCCATCGAGGAAGTCGTCAAACCGGAGGACAAGGATTACGTATGGCTTGGCGGCTACATAGGGTTCAGGGCAGTGTACAAGGTCAACAGAGACAACATCAGAAAGTTTGAGTACACCCTGACCCTTCTCCCAAGGCAGAGCCTGTTCTATTTCCCGATAGCACTTCTCACAAGCAGGCACGACAAGCTCTACGTGGTCATCAAGCCCTTTGCCCAGATAAAGCGTGAGGCACACCTCATCCAGAAGGGCTACTACCGCATGAGGCCCGACATAGAGAACGAGCCCCTCCTTCAGAAAGAGATAATTGAGGTGGGGGGCAGGAAGTACGAGGCCCTGTTCGAGAAGAGGAGGGACGTTGAAAATCTGAAGGCACTCCTAGAAAGCCTGCCAAAACCGCACAACGTGAAGCACATCTCGCTTACGCCCAAGACGAACGTGTTCTACGTGCTTATGAAGCCCGAACCGGAGACCATCAGGGAAGACGTCGAAAAGCTGCTCCGCTTCGCCAATGAGAGGATAAAGGAGAGCCCGTTCTCCTCATGAATTTTTCCAATTCTCCGCAAGGTTTTTACCGGTCAAACTCAAGGTTATACTAGGTGGTACTTTGGTTAGTATCCGCCTGAAGGTCGGGCCGAAGGGCCGGATAGTCATTCCAAAGGTTTTCAGAGAAGCATACGGCATAAAGGAAGGTGGAGAGGTTATAGTCGAGCCGACGGAGAAAGGGCTGGTGATACGCGGGCCCATAGAAGGGGAGGAACTCCTCAGAAAAATCAGGGAGGAGAGGAAGAAAATAAACCCAAAGAGAAAGCCAAAACCGGGGGAACTCAAGGGAATCAGCCTCAAAGACGAGTTCGACGAGGCGTGGGGGATTGAGGAATGAAGCTCTTCCTGGACACGAACCTCTTCATCTACCTGGCCCTGGGCAGCAGCGACCCAGACTACGAAACGTCCATCGACGAGATGCCCTACACGCGGCCGTAATACAGAACAACGGCCTTCAGGCCATAGTTAGTGAGGATGATAAATTTGATAGGCTCCCCCTCAAACGACTCTGGCTGGAGGTGTGAGCGTGGAAGTCCACAGAGCCAAGTTTGGAACCCCTGAAAGGGGCTGGGTAGTTCTCGTCCACGGCCTCGGGGAACACAGCGGAAGGTATGAGAGGCTTATTCGCATGCTGAACGATGCCGGTTTTGCTGTCTACACCTTTGACTGGCCGGGCCACGGCAGGAGCTCCGGCAGAAGGGGGCACACGAGCGTTGAGGAAGCTATGGAGATAATCGACTCAATAATTGAGGAACTAAATGAAAAACCCTTCCTCTTCGGCCACAGCCTCGGAGGCCTGGCCGTGATAAGGTACGCGGAAACAAGGGCCGACAAAGTAAGGGGGGTCGTGGCCTCATCACCCGCCCTCGCCAGAAGCCCAAAGACGCCCTCGTTCATGGTGGCCCTGGCAAAGTTCCTCGGAAAAATCGCCCCAGGAATAACCATGTCCAACGGTCTCGATCCAAAGCTCCTCTCCCGGAATCCCGAGGCGGTAAGGAGGTACATCGACGATCCCCTCGTTCACGACAGGATTTCGGCGAGACTGGGAAGGAGCATCTTTGAAAACATGGAGCTGGCGCACAGGGAGGCCAAGAGAATAAATGTTCCCATACTGCTCATCGTCGGCACGGGGGATGTCATAACACCGCCCGAGGGCTCCAGGAGACTTTTCAAGGAACTCACCGTCGAGGACAGGGAGATAAGGGAATTCGAGGGGGCATACCATGAGATATTCGAGGATCCAGAATGGGCGGACGAGTTCCACGAGGTGATAGTTCGCTGGTTTGTCGAACACTCTCGGTCCACAGCGAGCGAAGATGATGCCGATGAGGACGGTGGTGCTGGAGGCGTATGAGACAGAATTCCTTGCCCGGCTGATCACGGCGTTCTTGGTTCTCTTCGTTTCAGTTATCGTCCTGATCCTTCTGACACTCGTCAGCGGCGGGGCATCCCGGGAGGCGTTCATAGGGGTCTCCATGTACCTCGCCTTTGCCCTGATAGTGATAGGTCTCATGATGTTCTGTCTGGTGAAGATGAGGGAGGCGCCCAAGAGGGCGGCCATGCTCGCGGAGGCCTGCACGTTTGAGGGGGCCCGACTGGTGTTCCCCGATGAGCTCGAATTCGAGTACGGGAGGATTACCCTCCACAGATCCGAAAAGAGGCGTTCGGCCAAAAAATTCCAAGTCCTGAAAAGAGGAAAGTCATCGACCCTCAAATTCTCCCGCGGGGAGTTCAAGCTATGTGCAGCCATTGGAAAGGGGTTCGCCAGCTTTCCGGCGGTGAGAGTCCTGACCCATCCGTACGATGGGACAGTGGTGCTCTTCATGACTCAGGAGGGCAGAGTCGTCGGCAAAAGGCTCCTCACCGCTTCAACTTCCGGCGGATACGTGGACGTCGAGATAGAGGGCAGGGAAAAGAGCCTGCTCGGGAGGTTCTACACGCCGCCGGGCCAGCGGGGGAAGGTGGAGATCCTGCTGAGCGCTCCCGAAAGTCCTGAAGTCAGCATTAAAATAGCTGACTCCTCAATGGGAGAGTTTGAGTATTTCCTGCTCCCTGAGGAGAGCACGGTTATATTCTGTCCGTATGGCAGTTTGAGCGTCGACAACATCCTGAAAACCCTCGGCCTCACTGCCACGGCCATGGGACACGGAGTATTCACGGTAAGGCTGAAGCCATCAGAAACCCCGGCCTATCCCATCGAAGTCAGACTGGAAGAAGAGGAAAGATGGGAGTCCGGGAACGGGGACATCAGATAACTTCCCTTCTGTCTATTATGTGTTCAAGCTCCGGCCCGGTCTTGATGAGCCCAACCGGGACGCCAACGCGTTCTTCGATCTTTTCAACAAACTCCCTGGCCTTCCTCGGCAGTTTGTCGTAGTCGGTAACCCCGAAGGCCTCCCTGTCGTACTTGTCGAGCATCGTTAGGGCGAGCATCGTTGCACCGTTGAGCTTCGCAGAGTAGCGGGCAAACTCGAAGTCAAACCATCCGACCCTCCTTCTCCTTCCGGTTACCGTCCCGTACTCGACAAGACCCAGCTTTTCCGCCTCTTCCTGACTCATCTCCGTCGGGAACGGTCCAGCCCCGACTCTCGTTGGAAAGCTCTTGAAGACGACAATGACGTCATCAACCCTCGTCGGGCCAATCCCAACGTCACTCGCTATGGCGGAGGCTGTCGTATCCTTTGAGGTCACGTATGGATATGTTCCGTAGTAGAGGCTCAGTCCAAAGCCCTGGGTCCCCTCGATGAGCACTAGCTTTCCTTCGTCGAGGGCATCGTTAACTTCCCGGGCGACGTCCGTCAGGTAGGGCTCAAGTTCGGGGACGTCCTTTGCAAGTCTCGCCCGCCTCATGACCCTGTCTGCGTTTGCCGGTCCGCAGCCGCTCCCGGTCGTGCCTATCCTCTCGTGGAGGTGGCCGTTGCTCCTGTCGAGCTTCTTGTGTTCATCCTCGATTATGGAACAGCGGTAGTCAATGCCTACCCTCTCGGCGACGTTGAATTCCCTGAGGTGCTCAAGTTCGTGGAAGAAAACCCCCGGATCAACAAGAACCCCTGCACCGACGAGAAGTCTTGCATTTCTCTGGATGAAGGCAGTCGGCAGCTGTCTCACCGCGTACTTTTTACCGTTGATAAAAACGCTGTGCCCTGCGTTCGTCCCCACTCCACCGCGCGCTATGATTTCAGGCCCGTCCTTCAGGGCAAGGTAGGCGATAACAGAGCCCTTGCCCTCGTCTCCCCACTGACCGCCAACAACGATGTAGCTCGGCATGGCTCCTTACCCAGATTTAAGTCAATAGGGGACTTATAACGGTTTCGAATTCAACATGAATCAGTCAAAAAACTAAAGGCTGACCCCACAAAAGGTTAAAACCTGTGGCAAACACTACCAACGGGGGTAGCAATGAGAAACAAGCTCGTGGTCGTCACCGGAGGGGCCGGCTTCATAGGCTCCCACATAGCCTGGGAGCTGGTCAAGGACAACGAGGTAATCATAATAGACAACCTCTACACCGGAAAGGAGGAGAACGTCCCGCCGGGAGCGAAGCTCGTTAAAGCCGACATCAGAGACTACTCCGCCATAGCCGAGCTGATAGGCCACGCGGATTACGTCTTTCACGAAGCGGCACAGGTCAGCGTCGTTGAAAGCATAAGGGATCCGGTTTTCACGGAGGAAGTGAACGTCATCGGCACGATCAACATCCTGAGGGCACTGCTCGATGGGCACGGAAAGCTCATCTTCGCATCATCCGCGGCTGTGTACGGGGACAATCCGAACCTCCCGTTAAAGGAAACAGAGAGACCAAAACCCCTCTCGCCCTACGGCCTGACCAAGGTTGCAGCCGAGGAGTATCTGCGTGTCTTTCACGAGCTGTACGGCCTTCCAGTTGTCGCGCTGAGGTACTTCAACGTCTTCGGTCCCAGGCAGGGCTTCAACCAGTACGCGGGCGTTATCAGTATCTTCATCAACCGCGCGCTGAGGAATGAACCGCTCGTGATTTACGGGGACGGAAAGCAGACGAGGGACTTCATCTACGTGAAGGACGTTGTAAGGGCCAACCTCCTGGTGGCCGAGAGCAGACGGAGCAACGGAAGGGTCTTCAACGTCGCCACCGGAAAGCAAACGAGCATCCTTGAGCTGGCGGTGAAGATAATCGAGATAACGGGGGCAAATACCTCGATCATATTCGACAAACCGAGACCCGGCGACATACGGCACAGCCTCGCCGATATAGGGGAGATAAGAAAGCTCGGCTTCGAGCCGGAGTTCTCACTGGAGGAGGGCCTGAAAAAAACGGTGGAGTGGTACGCTACGGACCATCATCGCTGAGGGTCAGGTTCGCGGCCCTTGCCAGTTCTTTAATTCTCTCCGAGACGCTGGTGTTGTTCGACGCAGTCTCTTCACTGGTCTTGTTCTGAAGCTGTGGAATGGTCTTTCCGCCGGGGTTCTGACCTTCGATCGGCAGTACGACCGGGGCAGATTTTCCGATAGATGCTATCGTGGGAATGCCCGTTGAGGCAACCGAGGCTCCGGTTATTGATGCAGTAGGCGGTTCCGGAACGAAGGTGAGGTGGTAGTACACTTTCCCGAGGGTGTACGTGGGTTCGGGGGAAACGTACTTCCTCACAAAGACAAAGTCCACGCGTGTGGGTCCGCCGCTCCACTGGCCGAGCAGTATCCTGCCGTCGGATGTCACCGTTATGGTGTAGGAACTCGTGCTCCGGGTGTACGCGGGTATGCCCGTGGAGGGAGTGGCTGAGAGAACCCAGTTAGCACCGTTCCACGTCAGGAACAGAACCTGCGAGAAGTCAACGGATGTGGAGGTAACCGTCGCATTGAGGATTTCCCACTGCCCCATAATGTACGTTGGATTGCTGTTCCCATAGTTCCAGTTCAGCGTTGTGATTGGAGAGCTCGCATCCGCCTGAACCAGCCCATCCTGCTGACTCCACGGGATTAAGGTGCCCGCCCAGTTCAGGTATTCCGTTCCTATTCCCTCACCGACTCCAGAACCGGCGGAATCCACGTAGGGGAGGACAAACGGCCCCAGTGAATAGACCCAGGAGAAGAACCCCCCTCCCCTTGTATCGTAGGGAGTTCCATCGTCATAGGCAAGGTTCGTAAAAACTTCGACGGAATAGGGCACCGGAAAGCTCCTCGTACTCAGTATCCAGTCCCCCCTATCAAGCTGGAGCTCTCCTCCGGAGAGGGTTGGGGTGCCCCCCACCTGCCAGTTGGCAAGACTGGTAAAGTTGTCGTAGAACAGGAATACCCTGTTGGGGTTGACGTAAGCCGAGCACGGGTTCCCAGTCCCCAGGTAGTTCACAAAAATGGTCTCATTGGAATTGGCTGGAATGTTCGTGACGTTCACCCAGAACACCGCCCAGGAGTAGGTTCTCCCATCGGAATTGACGAACGTCCCGTTGAACTCCTTCCAGTAATACAGGCAGCTCCCGGTGGTGTTCGTGAAATAAAGCGAGTCCCACGGGAAAGAGGGATTGGACGATATAAACAACATCCGTATTGGGTAGTAATCCAGGAAAACGGAGCTTCCATAGACGGTTATGGGGCGGGAGTAGCTGCCGTCGTAAGTCCCAATCCCAAGCTTTTGAGTGTTCACAAAAATCGGGCCGGAAGTGTCCCCGTAGTACTCCGAGGACAGGACCACAACTTCGGTCTGTGTTGGATCCACCCATGCAGAGTTAACGGGGGTCACGGTAACGTTGAAGGGCGTTCCTGCGGGAATGCCTCCAGCCCCAACGACCAGGGTGCCGTTTGAAACAACAACACCGGAGGAGTTTTTCAGCGTGACGTATATAACCGTGCCAGCAGGCATGTCAGCGGTCAGTATCAACTCCACGGCAACAACGTCGGTACCCGACTCCCACAGTGTGTACCTTCCCTCCCAGACAGGGCTCACAAGCCTGTTGGTTCCAGTTCCAATTTCCTGGACATTCACAGTGATAGTGGGTACGGCTAACCCCAAGGTTCCAAGAAGCAGGGTTAAAACCAGCATGATTGAAGTTATCCTGAGTTTCCTCCACATACTAAAACGTACTATGGGATAAAAAGTTTAAAATATTATCTCAAGATTTCGAGGCTCAGACCCGAAAAATTTTGGGTAAAACTCACCTCTTAACACTGAAGCCCATCGCCTGCCTCTGCTGAAGCTCCTGCGCCTTCTGGGCGAGTTCTCCCAGCTGTCCCTCAAGCTTTCTGAGGGCCTCCTGGGTCCTGGCTATGGCCTCTTCGTACTCCTTTATACGGGCGTCGAGGTACGCTATGGCGTCGTCGAGGTTCTTTTCGATGGCATATCCAGCTCCAACGCTGACTATCGCGTTCTCCTTGTCCTCTATCCTCGCCTTCAGGAATGAGCCCGCACCGATGGGCACCAGGATCTCCGGCTTCTCCTCCTCGACCTTCTTGAGCTCTTCCAGCGTTTCCTTGACCGCCTGAAACTCGTTCCGCCCAAGGGTGAGCAGTTCGAGGTTCTGGGCCAGGAGCTGTGCCTGGGCCTGAAGGAGCTGATACTCGTAAGCGAGCCTTTCAAGCTGCTCGTTTGTCTCGGCCATTTACACCACCGGAGGGACTACACGGCGGGGCTTTTAAGGTTTGGGTCGGTGATTACTACGAGAACGAAAACTTTATTTACCGTACGTAAGATGAAATTATGTGGTTGGTATGAACTTTGGAAAGCTGCTGGTTGTTGGAATGACCCTCGTTGTTATAGCAGGACTCGTCGTATCCTTCTCAGACCTCCGGAATCCCGGTGAAAACTCCCAAAAGCCCGACCACCTAACTTACACGATATGCCCCTACGTCAACCCGATAAACGTTGAGAGGTGGGCGGATGGGGTTAACGGAACCGAGAGCCTCGTAAGTGTTCTGAGAAGCTCGTTCAACGCCTCGCTAGACCCCAACTACCCCCTTGCAGTTTTGCAGGAACTGGCCGAGGACGGAAAAATAGGGAGGGTCTACCAGAGATACGCCTACTCCTTCGCCAATCTCTCCAAGGCTGTCAGCGGCTCTTCGGGGTGGCATATGGAAAAATCATACTTGGCAGTTCCCCCGATTAGAGAAATCACCCCCGACTTCAAGGACTTCGATGTCCTTTACGGCATGGTCTACACGGAGATAGAGGGAAAGGCTGTGGTGTTCCTGTACTACCTTTCAAACCCCGCAACTGTGGATAGGGTCGAAGGCATCTCCCTCTTCTATCCAAAGAACCTCAGCATCGTCAAGACTACCGGTGAGATAGCCTGGAGGTGCTGGCAGCGCGCTGAAAACGGAGAAGAGATAAACTCCTGTGAGGGGGATGGAGGAGGGGCGTTCATTCCCACTGGAATCGACAATGAAAACTCGGTTGGGATCTGGGCAAAGGACCCATACGGTTCCTTCGTGGTGGTCTTCAACGAGACTGTTAATGACAGTGAAAACCTCCCCATCTCCATGAGGGTTGCGGTGGTGGTGAACGGGGAAGGAACAAACCTTCCCCTTGGAAATCTGTAGTAGTCATTTCAGGATTTCATCTTTTACCCGCTCCGCTATTTCCCTCATCGCCCCCGCCGCCTTTGAATCGGGGAATGCCTCCACGAATGGCCTGAGCATGCCCATGCTCCTCGGAACGGCCCGGTCGTAGGGTATCTCCCCGAGGATTGGGATGCCCTCACTTTCCGCCCACTCCCCAAGCCCTGTGAAGCCCGGGTTGAGGTCGGCCTTGTTGATTACGAGGTAGGCCGGCTGCCTGAAGTGCTGGACGACCCTGTAGGCGCGCTGGACGTCACTCAGCGATGCCGGTGTGGGCTCCGCGATGAGCACCACAGCGTCGGCACCGCCGAGGCTGGCTACGACCTGGCAGCCTATTCCAGCGGCGCTGTCCACTATCATGTGCTCCAGGCCAAGCTCGCCCATCAGCTTTTTCGCCCACTCCTTCTCCTCGGTGACCAGCTTTCCGCTGTTGGGCCTTCCGACGTCAAGCTGGGCTGAAATCAGAGGGAAACCGTAGCGGGTGGTCGTCTTCTTCACCACGCCGGAGCGGACTTCCTCCAGCGTTATCGTCCCCTGAACCGGACAGACAAGGCCGCAGACGTTGCATCCCTCGCAGGTGAGCTCGTTCACGACGTAATCGCCGTCAATCACCCTGATGCAATCATAGGGGCAGCGCTCCTGACAGATGCCGCACCGCACGCAGCTCCCGGTGTTTATGCGCGCCACCTTGGCACCAACGAGTTCCTTTTCAGCCTCCCAGTGATCCACCCCCAGGAGCAGGTCGAGATTCGGCGCGTCTGCATCGGCATCGACGGCAACAAACCTGTACTCGTCCTTCAGCAGGTAGAGGAGCGAAGCGGTAACGGTGCTTTTCCCGACTCCCCCCTTACCGCTCGCTATGACCAGCTGCATTACTCACCACCCCCGAGAAACTCAGCGACCCTGGAGGCCATCTCCCTGAAAATGCCTGCCTCAGGGTAGTCCGTCAGAACTACGGGCTTCCCTTCCACATAGCTCCTTATGATGTTCTCGCTGTAGGGGATCTCGGCTATCACCTCTGCTCCGTACCTCTCCGCTATCTCGCGCACCTTAGCCACGTCGCCGAGGTCCGAGCGGTTTACAGCCACCACCGCAGGGATTCCCATCAGTTTCGCCAGCCTGAGTATCAGCTCACCGTCGTGAATGCCGAGGGGAGTTGGCTCGGTGACGGCTATGATGAGCCTTGAGTCCTCAATGGCCTTCGAGACCGTGTTGCTCGTTCCGGCGGCGGTGTCAACCATCAAAAGCTCCTTCCCAAGCTCCCGGGCGCGCATCTTTGCCCGCGAAACAACCGGCATCGCTCTTTCCTCACCCTCAAGGAGCCTCCCTGTAACGAGCGGGAATCCGTAGGGCGTCTCGGTGAGGTAGGTGTGCCCCATCAGCTTCTTGCCCGGCAGAATGGCCCCCGGAACCGGGCAGACTATATCGCATGCCCCACAGCCGGAGCAGAGGTTCGGCATGAGGAAAGGTGTGCCGTCCCTCATGGCGACTATGGCGTGCTCCTCGCAGACTTCGGCGCACTTCCTGCACCGGGTGCACTTCTGGTAGTCAAAACGCGGCATGAACATCTCGACAGGCTCTTCGTTGGCAAGTCTCACTCCGAGGAGGAGGTGGTCGTTCGGGGCCTCGACGTCGAGATCCGCCAGGACGAGGTCGTAATGGTCACTCAGAGCTATCGCAAGGTTGACCGCGACGGTTGACTTTCCGGTTCCTCCCTTTCCCCCACTCACCGCTATCTGCAAGCTCTCACCTCCAGGAATTAGACCGGCCTAAAGACTTTTAAAGTTTGTGCATATGCTCAAAACGGTGATGCCAGATGGTGGAAAAGCGCTGCCTTAAGGTGGCATTTGGAATGGAAGACGATGAACACCTTATAGATGCCCACTACGGGGATTCGGAGTTCTTCGCGATTTACAAAATCTGCGAGGACGGGGGCATTAAACTCCTCGAAAAGAGGCCCAACAGGGCCAAGGACTTCAAAGAGGAAGAGGACAAGGGGCACGGGGACCCGCGGAAGTTTAGAACCGTAATCAACCAGCTTTCTGACATGGATGTACTGGCCGCCTTCAGGATGGGGCCCAATTTCATCAGGATTCGAGACAGTACCGACAAGGTGGTCTTTTTCACCCAAACCAGGGAGCTGAACATCGCCCTTCGGCGGGTCGTTGAGAACTTCGACGATCTCTGGGGGCAGGTTCAAGCAAAGAAGGACTGAAACGCATCCACGCTCCTACAACACAGAAAAAAGAAAAGAAAGCTCACTCCATGGCTTCCATTATTTCATCGACGTTCTCGGGGGGCTGGGTGATTAGGCTGACCACAACCGTCGCCAGCAGGGCGAAGGCAAAGGCCGGGACGAGCTCGTAGATGCCGGTGCTGGCCTTAAGGTAGAGCTTCCAGATGATGGTGGTCAGGGTCCCCCCAGTATAGCGAGAGTATCAACGTTGGTCCTATTGAGGCTCCCAGACCTCCCCAGGCGAAGAGCACGAACCAGAATATTATGTCCTTCGCGAAGTACGCCAGGACAGCCGCGAGGATACCGATGACGAACACCGTAATCCTGCTTATCCTGAGTGCGGCTTCTTCGGTGAGGGGTTCACCCTTCCTGATGACCTCTGGTAGAAGTTCCCAACTAGGACCAATTTCGAAGAATAACCGCTGTAGGTATTCACTTGACTTATTCGACCCCGTACCTGTTCAAAGTTCTGGCATCATACATAGTAAGAACAGGCCGTCATTAGGGCGACCGAAAGATTTAAATACTGTGCATATGCACAAAATACCAAAAGGACGAGAGGTGGTGAGGATGAAGATCGCAATCCCAACCAACGGAGGAGGGCTCAACGATACCGTTGCCCCGGTGTTCGCACGCGCCCCCGCGTTCTACATAGCGGACGTTGACGAGAAGGGAAACGTAACCAGCGAGAAGGTCGTCCAGAACGGAGCAGCCATGGCTGGCGGCGGAGCCGGTCCGATGGCGGTTCAGACGCTCATCAATGAGGGCGTCGATGCCGTGGTGGTTCCACAGGTGGGGCCAAATGCCCTCGGTGCCCTCCAGGCCGCCGGCGTACAGGTTTATCAGGTAGCACCGGGAACTCCGGTTGAGGAGGCCATAAAGGCAGTCACCAGCGGAAGCCTTGGGAAGTTCACGGCACCAGCACCGGCTGCACCCACTCCCGCCCCCGTGTACAGTCCGTACCCGGCCTACGGCTACGGCCCCAGGGGCCGCGGAAGAGGTGGAAGAGGACGCGGTTGGGGCCGTGGAGAAGGCAGGGGCTGGGGGGCCCAGCTCGGCTACTGCCCGCGGACCGGCCAGCCGAGGGGGAGGACACACTGGCATGGGTGGTGGTGAGGCCGTTTTAACCTATTTTTGAGCTTATGCAAACTTTTTTAAGTTCGGTTTTCCTAATTTTTGCGGAGGTGTGGCGATGAGGATAATCGTCTCAACCGAGAAAGGGGGTCTAAACGATAGGGTCAACCAAGCCTTTGGAAGGGCCCCCACGTTTACCCTGGTGGATGTTGAGAATGACCAGATAGCCAGCGTTCAAGTGGTCGTGAACCCCGGCTACAGCCAATCAAGGGGGGCTGGAGTCACAGCGGCGCAGTTCTGCATTGACAGGGGAGTGGAAGTCGTCATCTCCGGCCATTTCGGGCCGAATTCGGCCGCAGTTCTTCAGGCTGCGGGGATAAAGCTCATCTCCGCACCCCCCACACTGACCGTTGAGGAGGCCGTCAGGGCTTTCCTTTCGGGAGAGCTCACGACCGCAGTCTTCAGGTCCGGAGGTGGTCACGGTAAAGGCAGAGGTGGATGGTAAGCTTTCTTTTCTTCACAACCCTTAAATTCACATACAACGTACCCTTCTGGGGGCAAACAATGCGGCTGAATTACAGATACTTCTTCTGGTTCCTGCTGGCCTCGCTCTCCGTGTTCTTCGCGGAGGTAACCGTGGCATCGTACCTCTACCCGTATTTCACGCCCTGGGGAATAATCTCCCTCCTGCCCCTGTACGGCCTGCACATACTGGTTCTCGCCGGGATCGTTTACCGCTTCGGGAAGCCCCGGTTCGAGACCCTCTACCTGGCAGGAATCCTCTTCGGCCTCTATGAGGCGTACATAACCAAGGTCGTATGGAATCCTGAATGGGATTCAATATTCAAAGTGGGGGGAATAGGTGTCCTCGAAGTCCTCGTCATAGTGCTCTTCTGGCATCCTTTCATGTCCTTCATAATCCCCCTCGGCATCGCGGAACTCCTGACTTCTGGGAGAAGGGTGCTCCCAAGTTTCGTTCTCAAACACCCCTACCTCACGGCCATGTTGTTGGGCATAGTGGAATCCTCGAACGCTCCGTCTTTCCTCCACTCGTTTCTATCGACGTTTTCTTCCTCAGCGTTTCTGATTCTCCTGATATATCTCTGGATGGAGCGTTTTAACGGCAGAAACCACGACATGTTTGAACTCCTGCCCAATCGTAGGGAGCTAAGGCCCCTGATTCTGGTACTCATTGCGTACTACCTGACCTCCTCCCCGCCCTAAAGGGCTAGGGTTCCAACGAGTTAACCCCTCGCCAAGTGCAGGGAGGTTTGAGGGGTAACCATCATCACCCCCTTTGAAGAGGGTTCGGAGAACCCCTCTGGCTCGGCCTTGAGCCAGTTACCCCTACCGCCAGCAAGGGCTGGACGGCTCGGGGTTATCGTTTCCACCATCTTTTTCAGGATGTTGAAAGCTCCAACGAGGTCGGCGTTGAAGACAAGCCCCTCTGCGGGACACTTAAACAATCCCCGAACAAACCTCGCCCCCTTATGGGGCTTCCCGCAGACGGGGCAAAGCTTAGACGTGAAAGCCTCATTCACAACCACAACTTTGATACCATACTCCTCAGCGACCTCCTTGAGGCGCTGAATCATCGTGTTGAACCGCCAGACGTGAGAGAGGAGAAAATTCTGCTTTTTACCCCTGTCAGAGTCTCTGACAATCCCCTTCGGGTAACCCACGACAATCCTCGAAACTCCGAGACGGTAGAGCTTCTCAACGGTCTGCCTCACGGCAGTGTTAATGTAATGCCTCGCCTGAAGTTTAGCCTTCCCGTGCATTCTCTTGAGCTTCCTGCTACTTTTGGCTCCTGACTTGTTGAGTTTTGACTGGTATTCGGCTATTCTTCTCTGCCAGTAAAAGGCAATGCTCTTTAACGGTCTTCCATTGACTAAGAAACTCTCCCCACTCTCAACGTAGACTGCCATCAGGTTGTTCACTCCGAGGTCTATTCCCGCCGAAAGGTTCCCCAATGGTTCCCTCGGGACTTTAACCCACTCGTCCTTGATTAGTTTTTCTTCCACCGTGAAGCTCACGTGAGCATACCATTTTCGCTTAACGGGGTCATAAGTTATCTCCAACCTTCCCTGCTTTCCTTTCAGATGAACCCTTCCCTTGAACTGGACTTCAAGGCGTTTGAATTTTCCGAGGCCTTTAAGGATTAACCTGTTACCCTCAATCCGATACTGGTCGTTCCTGAGGACGATTAATGGTTTTCTCCTCCCGTTTTCTTTCAGGTAGTTCGGTGGTCTTGGTTTGAGCCACTCGGGCAGTTCTCCGTTCCGCTTCTTTCGAAGAAGGGAGAAGAAGCTTCTCCAGCTTTCGGCGTTCTTCCTGGCTATTTGTTGAACGGTTGCGGAACCGATTTCCTTTTTGAATTCCTCATAAACGGATTTCTCTGTCTTGTTGAAGTCCACTGGCTTGCCCTCGAAGAACTCTTGTCGTCTTAGATAATTAACTCGGTTCCAGACTCTGGCTCCAGCGTCGGCTAACTGGAAGAGGGTTTTCTCCTGCTCTTTGCTCGGCTGGAGTTTGATGGTCACTGCCCGCTTCATCTCAAGGTATGGTATGGTTTTTGGGCTTTAAAACGGTTTGCTTTCCCCTTTGAAGGGCTGTTTGGCGGTTTACTGCATCCCCGCCCTGAAGGGCGAGGCTTTCGAAAGAAAAATGTAATCTTCGGCTCCCTGCTCAGGAGGGAAGCACTCCCTGCTTTAGCCGCCCAGATTCCAGTATGGGCGCTTTACGCCCTCACGTTTTTCCTTCTATACCGTGCCCTTACGAAGGCCCGGGAGCATGGGGAGATTGAACTCTCTGAATGTCAGCCGAGACTTAAGAAACTCGGAGTACTGGCTTTATAATCTCCTCAGGTGTCTCTACATCAATAAAAACGTTCGTACTGCCCGCATTTGGGGTTTCAATTGTCATTGTTCTCTGGACTTTTGCGAGCATTGTTGCGGTCTCAAGCCTCGTGAAGAGCGCTAGATGGGCACTAACGGCATGAAGCCTTTTGGGTAGTTTTTAATAGGGGCAAGACAAAAGTGTTGTCAAGGTGATTCCATGGCCGTTATGAGGCTCTGGCACGGAAGGGTACCTGTTGAAAAGGCGAACGAATACGAAAAGTTTCTCATCGAACGAGCTGTGCCAGATTACAGCTCCGTTGATGGCCTCTTGAAAATCTACTTCACGCGGAAAGATGATGGGAACATCGCCCGCTTTATCCTCGTCACGATATGGGACTCCATCGAGTCCATCAAGAAGTTCGCCGGAGAAAACCCCGAGATAGCAAAATACTACCCCGAGGACGAGGACTTCCTGCTGGAAAAGGAGAAGTACGTCCAGCACTACTGGATTTTCTACGAAGGGTGAGGAGGGATGAGAAAGAGCCAGTTCTGGGCCGGTGTCACCTCTCCCCTAATTGCCCTATCTGGGATAGGAGCGGCAATTCAAATAAACCACTCCTGGTGGCGGATTACCGAGAACGCCATAAGCGACCTGGGAAGGGTCGGCCTCCCCAACAACTGGGTTCTCAACGTTTCCCTCATACTCACGGCGCTCCTCGGTGGATACTATGTTACTGGACTCTTCCCAATCCTTAAAAACGGCTTGGAAAAGGCAGGTGTTACGGTTTTCTCCCTCGGCCTGGTTTTCCTGGCCCTCATCGGCCTGTTCCCCGAAGGTACGTCACCACACTACACCGTCAGCTGGGGCTTCTTCATCTTTGCGAGCTTAGGATACCTGATAGCGGGCATTGGGTTCTGGATAGAGGGTCACAGGAATATCGGGATTTTCACGGTCTCCTTATTCGTCGTCGAAGTAGTCCTAGCCAAGTGGGCCTTCGGCGCCTTTCAGGGGGTCGCCATCCCCGAGTTCATCGGGGTGTTTGCTATAGGCACGTGGCACTATTCAGTCCTGTTTACACTATTCAAGAATGACCAGTAATGGTTTTGTACATCTGCCTCCAACGTTCTCCGGTGACCATCATGCTGGAAGTAGACCTCTCCGGAAGGCTGGCCTTCATAACCGCCTCGAGCAAGGGCATAGGCTTCGGCGTCGCACGAGTTCTTGCAAAGGCCGGGGCGGATGTCATACTCCTCTCGCGGAGCGCGGAGAACCTGAGGGAGGCCAGGGAGAAGATAAGAGCTGAGAGCAATGTGGAGGTGGATTACATCGTCGCCGACCTGACAAAGCGCGAAGACCTGGAGAGAACGGTGAAAGAGCTTGAAAACATCGGCGAACCGGAGGTATTCTTCTTCTCCACGGGCGGCCCAAAGCCCGGCTACTTCATGGAGATGGACATGGAGGACTGGGAAGGTGCCGTCAGGTTGCTCCTCTACCCGGCCGTTTACCTCACCAGAGCCCTCGTTCCCGCCATGGAGCGGAGGGGCTTCGGCAGAATAGTCTACTCCACGAGCGTGGCGATAAGGGAGCCGATACCAAACATAGCGCTCAGCAACGTGGTCCGGATTTCGATGGCAGGTCTCGTTAGGACTCTGGCAAAGGAGCTCGGGCCGAAGGGGATAACCGTGAACGGCATAATGCCCGGCATAATAAGGACGGACAGGATGATACAGCTCGCAAAGGATCGGGCGGAGAGGGAAGGAAAGACCGTTGAGGATGCCCTCGCCGAGTACGCGAGGCCGATACCACTCGGTCGTCTCGGCGAGCCGGAGGAGATAGGCTACCTGGTTGCATTCCTCGCGAGCGATCTGGGGAGCTACATAAACGGCGCCATGATCCCTGTCGATGGCGGCAGACTGAACTCGGTGTTCTGATTTCCGGACATCCTCGTCCTTTATTCCCTTTAGGATGTTCCAGCCAGTCGAAAAGAAAACCCTAAGTACCTCCATAGAGAGATGGAATGGGAGTCCCAATGGAAGCATCACCCACTCCAGCAACTCTAAAAAGGCACTACAAATACACATTCTGGCTTATTCTTGGGGCCTTGTCAACGTATTTCGCCGAGGTCGTCACGGCATCGACACCTTTCCCATTCTTCACTCCATCTGGAATCCTTGTGACGTATCCCTTTTACACCCTGAACATCCTTGTTTTTTCGTACATAGCCTTTAGAAAGAAGAAAGTCGACCTATACACCCTCTTTTTAGCGGGCCAGGTTTTCGGACTCTTCGAGGCCTATGGCACGAAAATGCTCTGGAGCTCCAGCTGGGGTGCCGAGCCGAGGATTCTTGGGATATCTCTTATACCGCTTTTCCTCCTCATATTCCTCTGGCATCCCCTGATGTCCTTCACCCTGCCCCTTCTGATAGCGGAGACGTATCTAACCGGTTCGGAGGAGATAGTCAGGGGGATACCCAGGTGGCTTTCGCACCATTTACAGGCCAAGAAAACCACATATATTGTGTTCGGGATATTCGTTCTCTTTTGTGCGGTAAATCAGGCCATAAACTCCCCTTCAAGGTGGGTCTCGTTGATGTCTCCCTCAATCTCCTGGGGAGTTATAGTCCTCACCTCGACCCTCTGGCGTCGAAAGGCCCCTAGAATACCCCTTAGGGACCTCCTGCCAACAAAAAGAGAGATGGTGGTTATAACTCCCCCCTTTCTCTTAATGTATCTCCTCCTGGGACTCTACCTGTTCCCCGAAGGTATCCCGCCCCTAAGACAACAGACGGGTGTGTGGATTCTGTACATTCTCCTCGGAGTACTCCTATATCTAGACATCAGTTCCCCACACGCAGAGTACTCGGATCGGCTTCCGATGGTTCCCT
>NZ_WANV01000008.1 GCF_015521605.1 Thermococcus sp. | reverse complement strand
GGAGTTCCTGCGGGGTGTAGCGGCTGCAAACGGGACAGGAACAGGGGAAGTAGTCGAGCTCCTCCAGGCGTTTCGTCCCCTCGGGTGTTAGATAGCGGTCGTCCTTTGCGTAGAGGGCGTAGCTGGCTGAGTCAAAGAGGTCTATCCCCATCGCGACCGCCAGGGCGAAAATCATCGGGTGGCCGGCACCGAAGAGGTGGACGGGCCTGTCCGGCCTCAGCCCCTGCTTCGAGGCAATAACGACATCGACGAGGTCTCTGTAGCGGTAGCTCTCCATCAGCGGGACGACGGCTCCCACCGGGTGTATCTCGAAGTTCATCTCGCTGAGCTTTTTAGCGGCGTAGGTCCTCAGGTCAGGATAGGTGGAGCCCTGTACGGCAGCGTTCATCGCGATGCCTTTGACTTCTTCGGCTTCCCTCGCCCTCTCCAGCGTTATCCTGAGGTCTTCCTCCGCCTTTTCCCTCGGTGCGTCCGGCGGAGTCGGGATGTCAAGGAACGTGCCTATGTCGACGCCTATCCTCTCCTGGAACTCAATTATCTCTCTGTTCGTAACGTCCACGCCGCCGTAGCGCATGAGCTGGAAGGAACCGGAATCCACCTCGATGATGCCGTCGTAGTCGAGAAGCCTGTGGATCCCCACGTCGAGGGCCTTCTCTCTGAGTTCGGGCGTTTTGTAGATGATGTAGGAGTTGGTGATAACCATCCCAAAGCCCATCTCTTTTAGCTCCTTCGGCGTTACTATCAGCTGTTTCGGGTTGATGACCGGCATTATGGCGGGGGTCTCTATCGTCTTCCCGTTAACGGTCAGCTTTCCTATTCTTCCAGCGGCATCTCGCGCCTTGACCTCAAACCTGAACTCGACCATCTCTCAACACCGCTAAGCCCTTCGGTGGGGGGTTTAAAAGCCTAAGCCAGAAACGTGACCAGAACGTAGGATATGGCACCAGCGAAAACAGGGGCTATCACCCAGCCCTTCACGATTCCCATGAGGAGTTTGAGGTTCACGTGCTCCCCCTTGTAGAGGCCCAGGCCGCTTATGGCCCCGACTATGGCCTGACCCGAGCTGACGGGAAGGCCTATCAGGTTGGCCGAGCTGACGGCCAAAGATGCTCCGAACTGACTTGAAAAGGCCGAAGTCGGCCCAAGGGGGGAGATGTCTCTTCCGACCGTCATCATCACGTCGTAGCTGAAGGTCAGTGCCCCCAGGGTGAGGGTGAGTGCCAAAACAAGCTTAAACGGGCCGTCTATTCCGAGTCCCCCCATCAGTCCAGCAACGTTGGAGAGCTCGTTGGCGCCGAGGTTGAAGGCCGAAAAGGCCGCCGCGGTGAAGACGAGCCACTTCTGTGTCAGCTCAAGGTTGCGCAGGCACTTTATCCTCCTCAGCAGGGGCTTGTAGAGCCTGTAGACGGCGACCGCAAAGAGCGCGGCGACCAGTGGCGAGAGGACCCACGCCGATGCTATCCTGCCGACCGTCCACCAGTCAACCGGCAGTCCGAGGGCGAGGGAAGCCCCCACGAGACCTCCTATTATGGACTGGGTCGTTGAGATCGGCCTTCCCCAGAGGCTCGCGAGGGTCACAGCCGAGGCCGCACTGAAGAGGACGAGCCCGACCTCACCCGCGGACATGCCTTCGGCGAGCCCGGAAACCGTTCCGGAAACTCCAGAGCCCCCGAGGAAAACGCCCAGAGTGGTGAATATCCCTATGAGGAGCACGGCTCTCTTGAAGCCGAGCACGCCCGAACCAACGGCTGTCCCAACGGCCTTTGCACTGTCGTTCGCACCTATCGCCCACGCCATGAAGAGCGCCGTTATCATCGTCATCACTATAGTCTATTTGTGACTACATAATCTATATAGTGTATGTAGCACAGAAGTGAGCATTTAAAAGGGTTTCGCCCCGCATTGCATTATGCCCTCCCGAGGAGTGCCGAGAGATAGCCGTAGATGTGGAGAGCAAGATAAAAGGCCGCCCAGAACCAGACTATGACCGGAAACAGGAGTGCATTGATGAGTTTTCCCCCCTCAAAGAGGGTCGGCAAAAGCATCGTGAAGGTCTCGAAGAACCACCAGAGGGCGAAGAGTTCAAACTGACCTGTGATAAGGAGAAGCGGCGGGACGATCACATCGAAAAACGCCATGACATCCGAAAGGAGCAGAAAGGCCAAATCCTTCGTGAAGCCTCCCCCAAGGTTCTTTAAGTCTCCAAGGAACCAGCGCTTCCTCTGGCGCCAGAGCACACCAATGCTCTTCGGCATCTCTGTCCAGACCCTTGCCCCTGGGGCATAAACGACTTTTCCAAACGCTTTTAGCGCCTTTGTAGTGGCATAGTCCTCGACGATGTCCTCAACAAAGCCGCCGATCCTCTCAAGGGCTTCCCTCCTGAAGGCGGAAACCGGCCCGGGTGCGACGCTCAGGTCATCGAGCTCCTTGGCCCTGCGAAACATCGCTATCCTGAGGTGCTCCGCGTCCTGCGCCATCTCCAGGAAGGAGCTTCCGGCAACGCGAACCTGCCCGCCGACGGCGAGAACCTCGTCGGAATAAAATCTTCTCACGAGCTCCCTAACGGCGTCGCGCTCAAGGCGGCTGTCGGCGTCGGTCGTCACTATGACCTCGCCGGAGGCCTTCGAGAGGCCGAAGTTCAAAGCTTTAGCCTTTCCACCGTGCGCCACCCGGTACACCCTCAGGCGGGGATCCCTCACCGATGAAGCGACCTCAAAGGTGCTGTCTTCACTCCCGTCGTCCACAACTATAACCTCAAAGTCCGGATAATCCTGGGTGATGACCGATCTGATGGCGTTAAGAACCCTTTTGCCCTCGTTATAGGCGGGGATTATAACGGAGACTCTGGGACTCCATTCTTTAATCCTGTGATCATGGAAAAGGCTAATTATGTAATTAAAGAAAAAGTAGCCATCCCAGAGGAAGATGACGATGAGGCCGAAGAGGAGCGGGTTCATATTGAGGACTCCGGCGGGGGGCTTTTAATCTTTATCCGGAAGTCCCAAGGAGGGGGACTTTCCAACCCTGTACCTCACCACGTACCTGCCATGCTCGAACTCGTCCTCCTCGGCCTCCAGGACCTCCACTGGCTCGATTTCCAGGCCGAAGTCCACAGCTTCCCACTTGATATCCTCGAAGTAGTCGTAGAGTCCGCAGGTGGCACAGAACGAGCCCGAGAACTCGATGATGACATCGTCTCCCTCTGCCCTCAATATCCTCGCCCGAGCCTCGGTTCCGTGAAGTCTGTTGAACTCCTCTATGACCTTCCTTATGGACTCCATGTTCCCACCGGTTTTAGTTCTCAATCTGTACTTAAAAAGTTTGTTAAGGTAACCGAATAGCTTAAAAATCGAAAACCGAACCAACCTTCGATGAGCGGGGAAAGGATACGCTACGCCGAGAGGGAATACACGGACGATGAGATATTTGGGATACTCAGCGAGCCGGTTAGGGAGTGGTTTAAGCGGAAGTTTGGAACCTTCACCCCTCCCCAGCGCTACGCGGTGATTGAGATTCACAGGGGCGAAAACGTGCTCATCTCCTCACCAACCGGCTCTGGAAAGACCCTTTCAGCATTTCTTGCCGCCATAAACGAGCTCATTCTCCTCGGCAAGGCCGGAAAGCTTGAGGATAAAATCTACGTGCTCTACGTCTCCCCGCTGAGGGCACTCAACAACGACATCAAGAGGAACCTTGAGGGCCCCCTGGCCGAGATAAAGGAGGTCGCAAAGGAGCTCGGCTATGAGATTCCGGACATAAGGGTTGGCATAAGAACGAGCGACACATCGAGCTACGAGAAAAGCAAGATGGTGAAGAGGCCGCCGCACATACTCATCACCACCCCGGAGAGCCTCGCCATAGCCCTGAACGCCCCCAAGTTCCGCGAGAGGCTCAAGACGGTTAAATACCTCATCATAGACGAGGTTCATGCACTGGCTGAGAACAAGAGGGGAACCCACCTCGCGCTCAGCGTCGAGAGGCTCGCCAGCTGGTCGGAGAACGAGTTCGTGAGGATAGGACTGAGCGCGACGATACATCCCCTCGAAGAGGTCGCAAAGTTCGTCTTCGGTTTTGACGACGATGGGAAGCCGAGGCCGGGCCTGATAGTTGACGCCAGCTTTGCCAAGCAGACGAAGATATGGGTCGAGAGCGTGGTTGACGACCTCGTTTACACGGACGCCGGGACGCTCAGCAACGCCCTGTACCGCCGTCTGGCGGAGCTCATCAGGGAGCACAGGACGACGCTCATCTTCACCAACACGAGGAGCGGTGCGGAGAGGGTCGCCTTCAACCTGAAAAAGCGCTATCCGGAGTTCGAGGGTCTTATAGAGGCGCACCATTCCTCGCTGTCGAGGGACGTTAGACTGGACGTTGAGGAGAAGCTCAAGAGGGGCGAGCTTAAAGCGGTCGTCACTTCGACAAGCCTTGAGCTTGGAATTGACATCGGTACAATAGACCTTGTCATCCTAATCGGTTCTCCAAAGAGTGTCAACCGCGCTTTGCAGAGGATAGGGAGAGCGGGACACAGACTCCACGATGTCAGCAAGGGGGTTATTCTGGCCCTTGACAGGGACGATTTGGTCGAGGTAACGGTCCTCGCCCACAACGCCCGCAACAGGAGGCTCGACCGGATAAGGATACCCAAGAACCCCCTGGACGTTCTCGTCCAGCACCTCCTGGGGATGGCGCTCAATCAGGTGTGGAATGTTGAAGACGCGTACAGGCTTGTGAGGCGCGCCTATCCGTACAGGGACCTGCCCTTTGAAGACTTCATGAGCGTGCTGAGGTATCTCGCCGGGGAGTACGCCGGCCTGGAGGAGAGGAAGGTCTACGCCAAGATATGGCTGGAGGACGGAAAGTTTGGAAGGCGCGGCAAGATGACGAGGGCTATCTACTATATGAACACCGGCACGATACCAGACGAGGCAAAGATCAGGGTCTATACCATGGACAAGCAGATGATCGGGACGGTTGAGGAAGAGTTTGCCGAGAGGCTGATGCCCGGCGACATTTTCGTCCTGGCTGGGAGAACCTATGAGTTCGTCAAGAGCAGGGGCAACAAAATTTACGTGATTCCCCGCGAGGGGGCAAAGCCTACCATCCCCGCCTGGTTCTCCGAGATGCTCCCGCTCAGCTTCGACCTGGCCCTTGACGTGCAGCGCTTTAGAAAGGAGGTTGCCGGCCTGGTGGGCAACCGCCGCGCCAAGAGCCTGCTCATGAGGAAGTACGGGATAGACGAGAGGACCGCGAAGGCGATTTTGGCCTACTTCCGCGAGCAGGCGAAGTACTCAACCGTTCCGGACGATGAGACCCTCCTCGTCGAGGAAGTCCTCGGGGATAAGAGGAACCGCTACTTTTTCCACACCCTCATCGGGAGGCGCGCAAACGACGCCCTGAGCAGGGCCTTTGCGTACATGGTGAGCCAGTGGAAGAACTGCAACGTCGGCGTCGCCATAAACGACAACGGCTTCGCCCTGCTCCTCCCGCCGGAGAAGAGGCTGAGCAAGGATGAAATAATGGCGCTGTTTGAAATCAAAGACCTTCGAGAGGTTCTCAGGAGGGCCCTGGACAACACGGAACTCCTCAAGAGACGCTTCAGGCACGTCGCCAACCGGGGGCTCTTAATCCTGCGGAGGTACATCGGAAGGAGCAAGCGCCTCGGCAGACAGCAGGTCATGGCCG
Organism: Thermococcus sp.; assembly: GCF_015521605.1. Classification (NCBI taxonomy): domain Archaea; kingdom Methanobacteriati; phylum Methanobacteriota; class Thermococci; order Thermococcales; family Thermococcaceae; genus Thermococcus; species Thermococcus sp. The sequence continues at coordinate 12,471 of NZ_WANV01000008.1, read as the reverse complement.
TTGCACTCCTCAAGGTGCTCAAGGAGAACCACCCGGACTTCCCGCTTCTCAAGGAGGTCTACCGCGAGATAATGGAGGACAAGATGGACGTTGAGGCTGCCGAACTCTTCCTCGAATGGATCAGGGAGGGCAGGATAAGGGTGGTGGTCGAGCACAACAAACTCCCGAGCCCCTTCGCCTTCAACCTTGAGGTGATAGGCTCAAGCGATGTGGTCCTTATGGAGGACAGAAGGGAGATGATAAAACAGCTGCACAGAAAGATAATGGCGATGATAGAGGCGTCAGGGTAGTGAGATGACGCGGTCGTGGTGGACGACTATCCCCCTGTCGGTTATCTCGTAGGGGCGCATGCTGGAGTCAAAGCCGCTCCCCCTGAACTTCAGTATTTTCAGTCCGCGGTAGAGCGTCCCTTGAATATCAAACATCCTCAGCTCTATGACACCGCTCACGAGGTACTCTTCGATGTCCGTCCTCTGAAGTTCGGAGGTCATCAGGACGGTTGCCTTCATCCTGGCCATGCTCTTCACAAAGCTCAGAAAGGCCTTTCTGTATTCCATCTCCTCCGAGGACGTCAGCTTGAGCATGGTTATTGGATCCAGGATGACCCTGGTGTAGTGCCTCTCCCTCAGCTGCTCCTTTATTGCGGCGGTCATTTTCTCCATGCTCCCCGCGAAGGACTCGAAGAAATCCTCGACCAGGACGTATCTCTCCGAGGTGGGGGTGGCGTCTATGAGTGTAAAGCGGACGTCGTTTACGTTGAACCCCAGCTTTGCCATGTCTGGCTTGAGGTTCTCGGCCGGCTCTTCAAGCGTTACGTACAGGACGTTCTCACCGTTGGCGATTCCCGCCATTGCAAAGTGCATGGCGAGGGTAGTTTTACCGGTGCCCGGAGCACCTTTTACCAGGTACGTTCTTCCGGGTATCAATCCGCCCCTGAGCATGACATCGAGTCCTGGAATACCCGTTGATATCCTCTTGCTGTACATGATTCCGCCCCTAATCTATTACTCTCATTCCCAGATATAAGAACTTTTCGAGCTTTCCGGAAGAAATTGAAAGATGTGGGGTCAGAGGGTTTTGATGACAAAGGCTAGAAGGTCGGTCAGTTCCCTCGCCCTCGTTTCCGGTGAGGCGCCCATGTGGCCGCTTTTTGTTTCGACGCGGAGATAGACCGGAGCACCGACTTCCTTCAGCAGTTTGAAGAACTTGAGCGCGTGGGCAGGATGAACGCGGTCGTCGTGGAGGCCGGTGTAGATCAGGGTAGGCGGATACTTGGCCGGCTTCACGTTATGGTAGGGACTGTACCTCAGCAGGAACTCCCTGTCCTTTGGGTCGTCGGGGTTTCCGTATTCTGGAACCCACACGCTGCCGATGTAGAGCCTGTGGAAGCTGAGCATGTCTATAACGGGGTAGCCTATCAGCGCAGCGTCCATGACGTCAGGCCTCTGGGTGAGCGTTGCCGATACCAAAAGCCCGCCGTTGCTCCTTCCCCACGCGGCAACCCGATAGCCCTCGGCCTTCAGTTTGCCGAGAACCGCTATGAAGTCGTCGAAGACGTTCTGCTTGTTCTCCCTCATCCCTGCGCGGTGCCACTCCTCGCCGTACTCGGAGCCGCCGCGGAGATTGGCCATGGCGAACGTTCCGCCGCGCTTTATGAAGGGTATCACATGTGGAAAGAACCTTGGCGTCAGTGAGATGTTGAAGCCGCCGTAGCCGAAGACCCACGCCTTCTTCCCGTCATCTTCACCCTTCACGAGGAAGTAGTGAACCCTCGTCCCGTCTCTGGAGACTGCGAAGTCCTCCTCTACCTCGAAGCTCCCTTCAACATCCCGCCCCTCTATGAGCTTAAGCCCCCCATCGAATTCGTAGAGCCTGTACGGAACCGTGAAGCTCTCATACCTTATGAGCGCCCTCTTCCCATCGGTATCGAGGAGATGGGCGCTTCCCGGAAGGTCGAACGTTATCTCATCCAGCTTTTCACCCTCCAGGGAGTAGACCTCAAGGCGGTAGCTCGCGTGGACGAGCCTGCCGGCGAGGATTTTTCCGTCCACGATGACCGCCCACTCCAGCGGGAATTCGCCCTCTGGGATAACCTCGGTGACGTTCTCCCCCTCGATGGCTATGACCTTTCCGAGGCCCTTTCCCTCCCTCGTGAGGACGTAGAGCTTCCCGCCGATTACGTCGATGGGTTCGGCAGGCACGTCCGCCGAATAGACCTTCCTCCACAGGTCCGGGGCGTCTATCGGCCCGGTGTAAATGTCCGCCCTGTTCCAGCCGAAGGTGACCGTTACCATCGCCCACCTTCCATCGGTGCTCTTGTTCAGCCCGATGAAGTAGCCGGAGCCGAGCCCCTCGCCGAAGACCATCCTCTCTCCACTGCCGTCCTTCCAGAAGAGCCTCACCGCCGGAGCTTTAACTCCGTCGGGCGTTTCACCGTGCCGGTAGAAGCGGGAGAAGTAATAGCCGTCCCCAAGGAAGGTCACGTTCCAGACAGAGGGCTCCATCTCATCGATGAGCTTTCCGGTTTCAAGGTCTATGATTCGGGTTACCCCCTCGTCAGCGCCGCCTATCGAGAAGCTGTATGCGAGGAATCTCCCCTCTCCGTCGGCCGTGAAGCCCTGGAGCAGAACCTCGTCGTTGAGCTCTTCCTCAAGGGCCTTGGAATCGACTACGGTGTCACCGCCCAGCCACCTGATGACCTGCCTGTCCCTCTCCTTGTACATCGCTACGATGCCCTTCTCTGTGAGCCTCGCACCATAGAGAGTCGGCATCGAGTAGTATTTCCAGACCTCCGGAAACAGTTCGTCGCTTAGGCTCCCAACGAACTCCCTAAAGCGTTCGTTCTCCTCCTCAACGAGTCTGAGAACCCGCTCATCCTTGAGGTTTTCCATCCACGCGTAGGGGTCTTTCATGAGAATCACCATTAAGATGATAGCCTTAACGCTAATAAGAGTATCGGTGAAATCTCACAGGCCCGCCTTTCTCACCACCTCCACAGGGGAGGTTCCGAACACGTATTCCCCATCGAGAATCAGCAGACACCTGAGCTCCAGCCGTTCCCGCATTTTCCGGAGAAGAACGCCTGCGATGTCCTCTGGAGCGCCGAAGGTTATTTTTCCGTCTCTTAGAACAGCAATGTTCTCCCTGTCGGCACCGTAGGGCAGGGGGAGTGCGCAGATAAGAACCGCGTCCTCAGAGCCCTTAAGTGCACTCCTCACCGAGTCCAGCTCCTTGTAAACCTTCCATTTCAGAGCGGGGACGTCCCTCCACGCGTTCTGGTTTACCGGGCAGTGTCCATGGCCCAGACGCACCCCGTACCTGATGCCCATCGTAATGAACCTCTTCGCTTCCCCAACGGCCTCTTCCAGTGGTTTTCCCCTGGCAAGGTTTGCCGCGATTGCCGCCGAGAAGGAGCAGCCAGTTCCGTGGGTGCAGCCCTTAACGAACTCTGCCCTGTACTCCCTGAACCTGCCGTCGTGATACAGCACGTCAACGGCCTCACCGAGCCCCAGGTGACCCCCCTTAACCACCGCCGCTCCAGCGCCGAGCTCCTCCACTATAAGCTTGGCCGCCCTTTTTGCATCTTCGAGTGTTTTTATCTCTATTCCTGTCAGACGCTCCGCCTCTGGAACGTTGGGGGTGACGACGGAGGCGAGGGGAATTATCCGGCTCACAAGGGCATTGACTGCATCTTCCCTGAGCAGGGGCGCGCCGCTTTTAGCTACCATCACCGGGTCAACGACGAGCGGAAAGCCGTACCTTTTGACGGTCTTTGCCACGGCCTTTATTATCCCCGCGTTGCTCAGCATCCCTGTTTTCGCAGCATCGACCCCGATGTCGTCCGCGACGGCCTCTATCTGGCTCACCACCACCTCGGGCGGGATATCGTGAATCGCCCGCACCTCAACGGTGTTCTGAGCGGTTACCGAGGTTACCGCCACGAGCCCATGGACGCCGAAGGAGGCAAAGGTCTTGAGGTCGGCCTCTATCCCGGCACCTCCCCCACTGTCGCTTCCGGCTATCGTAAGGGCCGTCCTCATACCATCACCCCAGGTACTCGTCTATTATCTTCCTCATCTCACGGGCCGCGCGCTTAACGTCGGGGGCCCCTACTATGGCCGAGATGACGGCTATCCCATCAACCCCGAGTCTCAAAACCTCCCGGACGTTTTCGTGGTTTATTCCCCCTATCGCCACCACGGGGATTTTTACAGTCTCCAGGATCGTCTTAAGGCCATCGAGACCGAGATAGCATGCGTCTGCCTTTGTCCTAGTTGGGAACACGGCCCCGGCACCAAGGTAGTCTGCCCCCTCCCTCTCGGCCTTCACAGCTTCCTCAAGGCTGTATACGGATGCCCCGATCAGCAGGTTTGGAGCCATCTCCTTCACCAGCGGAACGGGCATATCGTCCGGCCCCACCTGGACACCGTCTGCACTGACGGCGAGGGCAACGTCCACTCTGTCGTCCACGAAGAAGAGGGCGCCGTACTCGTCGGTGAGCTTCCTCAGTCCTTTTCCAATCTCGACCATTTCTCTGGTTGGGGCGTTCTTTATGCGCATCTGTATCGCCGTTGCCCCACCTTCCAGAGCATCCTGCACCGTTGATAATTCATCCCGGAACCGTCTGTCGGTTATGACGTAGAGCCTCAGCTTTTCCTTAAGGCCCAACTTGCCTCACCCTGGCCAGCTTTTTCACAAGTTCTCCATCGACCCGGTAGAGCCAGTCGTAGAGCTTCACGTGGAAGGTTCCGGGGTAAGGGGCTTCAGCATAAGCCTTCTCGGCGGCAATCCCGAAGACCACGAGGGCAGATACGGCGGCCTTGAGGGGCTCCTCAACCGCCGCAAAGGCTCCGGTGATGGCCGTCACCATGCACCCCGTCCCAGTGACCCTACCGAGCATCTCATGCCCGTTTTCGACGGCGTAGATTTTTTCCCCATCGCTCACGTAGTCCACCGGCCCGGTCACCGCAACCACCGTGCCGAATTCCCTTGAGGCCTCGACGGCAAGTTCCCGCGCCTCGTCTGGACTGTATGCCGCGCTGTCAACGCCCCTGGTCTTCCCATGCTCTCCGAGGAGTGCGGCTATCTCCCCGAAGTTGCCCCTCAGAACCGCTATCTCTCCTTCCTCAAGAAGCTTCAACGCAGTCTCAGTTCTGAGCCTCGTCGCACCGGCTCCAACGGGATCGAGAACGACGGGCTTTTTCAGCCTCTTTGCAGTCCTGACCGCTTCCATCATCGAGGCGACCCAGTGCTCGTCAAGCGTGCCTATGTTGACCACCAGCGCATCCGCTATTCCGAGCATCTCCTCAAGCTCTTCCCTGGCGTGGGCCATTACAGGTGAAGCCCCGACGGCAAGGAGCGCGTTCGCGGTGGTGTTCATCACGACGAAGTTGGTTATGTTCTGCACCAGCGGGCGTTTTCTGCGCATCCTATCCAGACTTTCGGCTATCCACTCCATACGCTCACCTCCTTTCCACCAGGTAGTACAGCAGGGAGACGAGAAGGAAGGTAGGAATGCTTGACCCGAGTGCAGAGCCGATTCCGCTCAAGAGGGGCACGTGAACTCCAAGCAGTCCCTCAACGGCGAGTCCAATGTAGAAGGCAAAGCCCAACCCCCAGACGGCGAGGGCCTTCCATCTGTAGCCCGCCAGGGGACCGCTTTCGTCAAGAAGCTCCTCTGGGTCGTAGCCCTTCCTCACCACGAAGTAGTCCGTCAGCATTATGGCCGTGAGGGAGACGAAGGCCCCTCCGATGAGGATGAGGAAGCCCTCATATCTGTCAACAGGAAAGACAAGGGCGAGGAGCGTTCCCAATGTGCCAACCAGAAGTACCTGTTTCTTGGCATCCGCCCCGGGCGAGATGTTCTTGTAGGTTATTGCCGCCGAGTAAACGTCCAGGAACGTGGTGGTCAGCGTTGAGAGCATTATTATCAGCATCGCGGGGATTCCAAGGCCGTAGGCGAGGATTATCCCTATGGGGTCGCTCTCCCCAACGGCAACGTTGGTGAGGGCACCGACGAAGTAGAAGAGGCTCGATGCTATGAAGTAGCCGAGGTACGTGCCCCAGAAGGCCCCTTCTTTAGCCCTGGCGAACCTTGAGTAGTCCGCCACGAGGGGAGCCCACGAAAGGGGCATCGCTATGACGAGGTCGAGCGCAAGCATGACTCCAATATCTCCGGTTCCCGGCCTGCTCAGGAGTTCTCCAATGGGGAACCTCTTCACCGTCACGTATGTCAGCCACAGGCTCAGGACGAGGAGCAGAAGCGCCGAGACTTTCTCTAGCGCTTCCCACCTGCGGGGCCCAACGTAAGTCCACAGGGTCACGAGGGCCCCGAGGATGATTATCCACAGGGGATAGCTCTCGAAGCCAAAAGTTCCCGAGAGGGCGTTCATGGCGTTCGCACCGACGATGAGCATGACCGCGGTCCAGCCTATGAGCTGGAGGTAGTTGAGCACCGAGGGCAGGACTGAGCCCTTTATCCCGAGGGCTCCCCTCGACAGCACCATAGTTGGAAGGCCCGTCTCGTAGCCTTCCACCGCTATAAGGCCCATCACCGCGTTGCCGATTATATGCCCGACGATTATCACACCCACGGCCGCCCACAGGGAAAGGGCCGGCGTCAGCAGTGCCCCAGCCCAGAACTCGGCGATGCTTATCCCGGCGCCGAACCACACCGCGAACAGCATCAGGAGCGAGAACCTCCGCCCTTCCTTCGCGACTGGAGTGATTTCATACCCTTCCTCCATAGCCCCCACCGGGAGAGGTTCCGTTCAAGGTTTTATAACTCTTTTGTTGAATTTCATAACTTAGTTATAAACAGGCTAACGTTATAACCTTTCGCGACGAGGTCATAGGGGGATTCCCATGATGATACGCGGGAAGGTTGTCGGGAGCGAAATCCCGCGCTTCAAGCACCGCTGGTTTGGAATCCTTGAGGTCGAGAGCAGTGGGGATAGGCTCAGGCTCTACATGACAGGCACAGTGGCCCAGTGGTTCTTAACGGGTGATGAGGTGGAGATAGAGATACTGAAGGAGCCGAGGGATAGAAATGGAATCAAAGTGCTTGACTTCGATGACTACCGGCTCTGGAAGTTCTACGGGGGAGACAGAATTCCGGTCTGGCCCCTATGGGAAAGAGAGCTTGAGGCAAAGCGCTACTCACCGCTCACCGGAGAGCTTCTCTACACCTACAGACTCAGGGCGAGGGAGGCAAAGTACGAGAGCGATTTTGAGGCCATAGCCGAGCTTGAGCAGTACCACTACGCCAGCCAAAAGGAGAAGGTCGCCCTGTGGCGCTGTGAGAACGGACACGTCTTCGAGGCAAACACGAGGGAGGCCTGCCCCGTCTGTGGAAGCGAGGAAGTGCACATACTTGAGATAAAGGGCTCTACACCAGCTTCGAGGTTTCTCATAGTCGAACTTGTTGAACGGGAAGAGTACGAGCCCAGGATTCTGAGCTACGTCCGTATTGACCCCCCGATACCCCTCATGCACCGCAGACTGCCCAACGGCGACGTCGAGAGGAACATCCGCGAAAAGGTATTCCCGGAGGACTGGTTCCATCCGGCATTCTGGCCCGAGAGGATAATGAAGGAGCTCTACGAGGAGCTGAAGAAAAAGTACAGGAAAAAAGTGGCGCGGTCGTATCTCTGGGAAGAGGCCAAGTGGAAGGCTTTGGCCGAGACCAACACCTCCGGGGCGAGGATTGCACGGGTCGTCGTTCACCCCGACTACCGTTCCGACGGTCTCGGTCAGCTGAGCGTTAAATCCGCCCTTGAGTGGGTCGCCGAGCGCAGGATTCCAGAGATGAGGAAGAGAAAACACATCGTTGAGACCATAGCCCAGATGGCCCGCTACAATCCCTTCTTCGAGAAGGTCGGCTTCAGGTTCCTCTGGGAGACCGCGAGCGGGAGGCCGGTGCTTTTCTATCCCCTCACCGAAGAAGCCAAGGAGTACATAGAGCGCTTTTTGAAGGAAGACCCGTACGCGCCGGAGGATGGGAGACTGTGGCGCCCGAGCTACGGGAGGGTTGAGCCCCTGGACGGGCCGATAGTCTTCAAAAACGTCTCCAAGGTCTTCGAGAGCGAACTCGACATCAAGGGGTTGCCTGAGGAGATCCAGGAACTGCTGAAGGCCTTCGGCGTGAGACACCGCGTTATTCAGAGACCCGTTTTGAGGAACCTCAACTTTGAGATAGAGCCAGGGGAGCTGATAGCGGTCGTCGGTGCCAGCGGTGCGGGAAAGACAACGCTCCTGAGGCTGATCCTCGGAGCGGCCAACGGGTGGTGGGAAGAGAGGTTCAGGCCCACCGGAGGGGAGATAGCCGTCCCCGGGAACGTGAAAGCCTCGGTCTTGATACCCGGCGAGTTCGAGCCGAACTTCGGCTCCGAGAGTATACTGGAGCACGTCTACAGGAAGATTAGGGACATAAACGCCGCTGTGGAGATACTCAACAGGGCAGGCCTGAGCGATGCGGTGCTGTATCGGGCCAAGTTCTCTGAGCTGAGTACTGGACAGAAGGAGCGGGCAAAGATAGCGTCCCTTCTGGCCGAAAAGCCCAATCTCCTCCTGATGGACGAGTTCGCGGCACACCTTGATACACTCACGGCTATGAGGGTGGCCAAGAAAGTCGCCGAGATAATACGGGAAGCTGGCATAACGGCGCTCATAATCACACACAGGCCGGAGGTTCTAAGAGCGTTGGATCCTGACAAGGTGCTCTTCGTTGGCTACGGAACGGCCCGGCTTCAGACTAAACTGGAAGGCCGGGAAGAGGGCCGTGAATGAGCCTCAGCAGGCCCACGAGGATCGGCTGGTGAACCAGGTATATCAGGAGTGTGTGCCTCCCGGCGAAGGCGACGAAATGAATTAGCGGACTCGATGGGAGGCCAATCTCCCTTTTCCTCCTCCCGTCCGGATAGAAAACGCTTCCTGCAGCCATCCCGAGAAGGAAGACCCCGAACCAGGGGAATACGGGGAAGTAATCCGGGGCGAAGTAGTTCTCGGGTAGGACTCCCACCGGCAGAAGCCAGAGCCCATCGTGGAAGTTTCGGAGAACCAGATGCCCCAGAATGAAAAACACAGCCCAGAGCGCGTTAAGACGCCCGAACCTGTAAAAAAGCACCCCGAGGAGCGTCGCAAGTCCAAGGAAATGGAGGATTCCGAAATGGATCGTCATGCCCAGGAAATAGGTGGTGGCCGTAATCAACAGCCCAAGGCCAAAGAGCTTGAAAAATCGCCTGAGGTACTTCCAGTAGGGGTTGGGCTTTTTCCCCAGCGTGCGGGAGTAGCTTATCCACATCGAGAGGCCGGAGGCGAAGACGAATATCGAGGCGGTGGTGATGGCGAACCCCAGCCAGAAAGTCCTGTGGGAGGAGTAATTAAGAAACAGCTGAAGGTCGGTTACAAAGTTCGAGATCACCATCATCGTTATTCCGACGCCCCGCAGTAGGTCGATTTCCCAGTAGCGGCGCCCGGTGTATATCTCAAAGCCGAACATAGAAAAGGTTTGCACCTCCTACTAAATAGAACTTTCGCTCAGAGGAGGACGCAGAGCAGGTCGAAGAGAACAGATCCGAACCAGTGGAGCAGGAAGCTTGGAAGAAAGCTCTCGCTCTTTAGGTCGAGCTTGGCGAAGATTATCCCCGCTACGAACGAGTATGGAACCTCTATGCCCGGCTTGCCGATGTGCACGAGGGTGTAGGGGACATCCTGTGCGAGTATGCCCAGCCACTCGTTCTTCCTAGCGAGCGGAAAGAGGACAATCCCTCTGTAAAATGCTTCGTGGGAGAACATTATCACTCCGACCGCCAGCTCCTTGAGGAAGAAATCGCCCCAGCCGGAGTACTCAAATATCGGGTAGTAGTTCTTCATCTCCGGCACCGTCGTGCCGTAGAAACTCAGGGGGATTGCCAGCAGAAACAGTATCAGCGCCCATTTGTACCCGTCCTTCTTTCCGATCTGCACACCCAGTTCGGAGGGTTTGAATCCGAGCAGTCTCGCGAGGAGCATGGGCGCGACGAAGTAGAAAAGCAAGTTGTAGCCTGCCCACCGAAAGATACCTCCACCACTGTAGCGAACGAGGAGGATGAACAGCAGCAGTGCAATGTATAGAACCCATGGATTTCTCCGGACCTCCATGGAGAAAAGTTGGAGAAGGGGAATAAAAGCCTTTCACTCCTCTCCGGATTCTTCCTTCTTCTCCTCAGCGGCCTTGGTCTTCTTCTTGCTGGTGGTCTTCCTGGTGGTCGTCCTTCTGGTTTTCCTGCCCTTGGTGCTCTTCCTCGTGGTCTTCCTCTTGGGCTTCTCTTCCTTCTTTGGCTCCTCGGCCTCACTGGTTTCCTTCGGTTCTTCGGCCTTCTCTTCAACAGCTTCTTCCGTCTTCTCCTCGACCTTCCCGGCCTCAGGCTCCTCCTTTGTCTCTTCCACCTTCTCCTCAGCCTCTTCTGATCCTTCTGCCTTCTCAACGAGAGGCTCGCTGACCTCTTCCTCAAGCTCGACGACCTCTTTCTCCTCTGGAGGCTTGAGAAGCTCGTCGACTGAGGGCTTGAAGCTGACCTCCTCGTAGCCTATGAACTTGAGGTCGCTCTCAAGGAGTATCTCACCAAGGACGAGGGTGTTCTTGTCGATTTCATTGAGGAGCTGGCCAAAGTCAACGGTAACGTCCTTCTCGCCGACCTCAATGATGACCTTCTCCGTGTCGACCATCGGCATGCGGAGCTCTATGAGGGCCTTGACCTTCTCGATCGGGTCTTCGATCTTCTCGACGATTTCGACCTCGTAGACGAGGTGCTTGCCGGCGTAGGGGTGGTTGAAGTCAACCCTCACCCTTCCACCGCTGACCGTGAGGACCTTGCCCTTGAGCTTCCTTCCGCTCTCGGTCTCGATCTCGATGGGCATTCCGGGGAACGGGTAGATGCCCTGCCTCCTAAACTGGCCAAGGGTGAAGGTCTTTATGAGCTTGGGGTCGCGCTTTCCAAAGCCCTTTTCGGGCGGGACGATTATCTCGTACTTCTTTCCGACCTCAAGGCCCTCAAGCTGCTCATCGAGACCCTTGAGAACGTGGCCGGCTCCGACCGCTATAGGAACCGGGCCGTAGATTCCCTTCTCGGAGTATATCCCGGCCTCCTTGGCAACATCCTCAAAGGTGGTGTCGAATATCTCACCGGTCTCCTTGACCTTTCCGGTGTAGTGGAGCTTTATGACGTCTCCCTTCTGAACCTTCATCACCGTAACCTCCTTTCACTGCTCTAACCCCGATTGAAGGAGTCGGTTTTTAAGCTTTTGCCGGGGCGGAATCCGAAAGGGTTTTAAGACGTTCATTCCAGGACATGTTGGGAAAAGTGGTGACGAATACACAGAGATGGGTAGTTCTTGTAGGGACCTTTCTGATGGGCCTCGTTGGAGGAATCTCCTACGCGTGGGGTGTCTTCGTCAACCCCATGATGGAGACCTTTGGCTGGAGCAGGGCGGAGGCGGTTTTGCCGTACACCGTGTTCATGATCGTCTTCACCCTGACGATGTTTCCCGCTGGCAGGATGCAGGACGTCAACGGACCCAGAAAGACGGCCATGCTCGGCTCCCTGCTGTTCGTGGTGGCGTACTCGCTCGCCTCCCTCGTCGGGAGGTTTCAGACGCCGGTATGGCTCGCGCTCACATACGGCCTCATAGGCGGCATCGGCTGCGGCCTGGTTTACGCATCGACGACGCCTCCGGCAAGGAAGTGGTTCCCTGACAGGCCCGCTCTTGCCATCTCAATAGCCGTGATGGGGTTTGGGATAGCCGCAATGCTCTTTGCTCCTCTGAAGGCCAGGCACCTGATACCGACCCTTGGGATACCCACGACCTTCCTCGCCCTCGGCTTTATAACAGGGGGACTCGGTCTTCTGGCATCCCTGCTGGTCAAGAATCCCCCTGAAAGCTTCCATGTGCCGTCCAGGAAAGGAAGTTCAAGTCATGAGACCGACATCGGGCCGAGAGAAGCCGTTCGAACGGTCACATTCTGGACGATATGGCTCACCTTCGCCCTGGTAGCCGCTGGAGGGTTCATAGTGATAGGCCTCGTTCCGGCCTACGGGGAGCAGGTGCTGGGTTTAAGTCCCGCCCGTGCCGCCCTGGCCATCTCGATATTCTCCTTCTTCAACGGATTTGGAAGACCGCTCTCCGGAATGCTCAACGACAGGTACGGCCCACTGATGGTCATGGACGTTACGTACATCCTCCAGGCGGTGACGCTCCTGGCCTTTCCATTCCTGGCCACCAGCGATGTCTCCCTTTACCTCGCCAGCGCCATCATCGGCTGGAGCTTTGCCGTGACACTCGCGTCTTTCCCCACTCTGACGGCGCTGGCGTTCGGCGTCAAAAACATGGGCGCCAACTACGGTCTCGTGTTCACGGCGTTTGGGCTGGCCTCCCTCTCCCCGACGGTGGCCTCGTGGATTATGGGGGGCTCACTTGACTACTCCCCCGCAT
>NZ_WANV01000007.1 GCF_015521605.1 Thermococcus sp. | reverse complement strand
TCGGGCTTGGAACCGGTGTCCTGCTGGCTTCCTCTCTCAGAATCTTCGTGGCCGGGGCGTACTCAAGCCTCGAAAAGACGTTCTTCTACGGAATGAACTTCCCGTCCGGACTGGGAATTCTCCTGCTCCTGCTGGCGGCCTTTCTAGTCGGGAGGATGAGCAGGAAAGCCGGCGCTCTGATAATGGCCGCCTACGCTGTGGCTGTCCTGATAACCGATGCGACCGAATACACGCACCTCCTAGCGGCCTTTGCACTGCCGGTCGCGCTTTCCCTCGTCAAGGAACTCGATGTAAAGTACCTCACGATGGGACTCGTCGCCGACCTGGGCCTCCGCGTTCTGGCAGTCGGTGGTGAACCCATCGACTTCCCGTACACGAGGGTTATACTCGTACTGCTGCTCTTCCTCGGCTCCTACGCCCTCTGGAAAGAGCCGGGAACGCTGAAGAAGCCTGGCTTCGGCCTCTATGCCTTCGCGGCACTTCTCGAACTGGGTCTGATCTACCCGAACGCCATCATGCGCTACTCTGGCTTTAACGTCTACTACCTCCCCCAGTTCATCGGCTTCTCCTTCGTGGTGGCTCTTGCGATTCTGCTCGGCCCGTACCTCTCGAAGAAGCCCGGATTGACCAGTGTCCTGCTGATTATTGGCTCGGCGACGCTCTTCGTTAAGCCGGCTGGACTGGTCGGCCTGCCCCTGGCCCTCGCCTCGACCATCGCCCTCGTAGAAAGCGCGAAGGGCAGCAGGGGAGGCCTCATCGGGGCATTTTATCTCTTCCTGACGGCCACGCTCGCCATAGGCGCCTACGTGGGAAGGGACATAGGTTTGGCCTTCATGGAGGACAGGCTTGAGGTGCTGATCCTCGCGGCGGCGGTGATATACGCCCTGAGCGCCTACAGAGAGGGCGTTGATGTTAAACTCCCAAGCGCAAAGGAGATCGCCGGGGCACTGGCCGGCCTCGCGGTGGCGGCCGTTATAGTGCTGGCGCTCTTCAACGCGGGGCCGACCTACGAGCCGGCAAAGGATGAAGTCCTCATCTGGACATATAACGTCCACCAGGGCTTCGGGCCCTACGACGGGACTTTCAACGGCTACGAGCTCCTCGACCTCCTGGGAGAGCAGAAACCGGACATCTGGGCGGCTCAGGAGGTCGTCGGTGGGATGATCGCCAACGGCTACCAGGACGTGCCGCTTCTCATCTCAGCTCACCTCGGCTACGCCTACGAGTACAAACCGGCGGCTGAGGGCACCTATGGCATAGCGGTCTTCTCCCACTGGCACATGAAGACGGAGGGCGAGCTCAACCTTGAGAGCGTCGGCCAGGCGAGGCCGGCCCAGAAGGTCTCAATAGAGGAGCTTGGAATTACCCTCGTCAACGTCCACATGGGGCTGAGCGAGGAGGAGCGCGCGATGCAGGCGGAAGAGCTTCTAAAGTTCGCCGAGGCCTCACCGGCGGCCCAGATCATAGCAGGCGACACCAACGCCGAGCCTTACGAGAAGGCAATAGAGATACTCACGCGCGACTACCGCGATGCGTTCGAGGAAAGACCGCCCTACACGTTCCTCTGGGAGCGCAACGGCGTCAGGGACGAGGAGAACATAGACTACATCCTGCTCAGGAAAGGCTGGCCGGCGGAGGTGAAGGACTACGGCTGCCTCTGCGACGTGGAAGTTTCCGACCACAGGCCGATATGGGTGTTGCTCAACATCTTTACCTGATGTGGCTATTTTCCGTATTTTCTTCGATTTTTACTAGAGAAAATCTTATAGGATGTAAAATCCTAAGTCATGATGTAAGGTCTGAGGTGTCTTCAATGAGGATATCCACCGGAATAGCCGGGCTTGATAAGATGTTGAACGGCGGGTTGATTCCCGGGAGGGCGTACCTGGTAAAGGGAGAACCGGGACTCGGAAAGACCACGATGTCGATCCAGTTCCTCATGGCAGGCGTAAGGAACGGGGAAGACGTGCTCTACATAACCCTGGAGGAATCTCTAGACATGGTTAAGAGTGACATGGCAAAGTTTGGGTTTGACCTGGATAACCCTCTTTTCCATGGCATCGACGCAACCCCCGTCGGTAAGAAAACCCACATATTTGAGGGCATATATTACAACGAGTTCGCGGAGAACTTTGAAAAGTTCTCGAGGGCAGTGGAGGAACAGATAAAGGAACACAAAATTCGGAGAGTTGCCGTTGATCCCATAACTATGCTGAAGCTGACGACAAAAAACGAGCTCGAGTACAGACGGGCATTCTTAGAGTTCCTGAAGGTATTCACGAGGTACGATGTGACGGTGCTCATAACATCGAGCATTCTGGGGAGAGACCTTGAGGTCGAGGAATACCTCACCAGCGGGGTGATAGAGCTCAGAAGGTACGGTGTGAAGGGTAGGATGGTCAAAGGGATACAGATTTTGAAGTTGAGGGGAAGCCCCTTTGATGAAGATGTGAGGCCCTACCAGTTCACAGACAGGGGCATTGAGGTTTATTCTTCTGAGAGTCTGTACGCTAGGTGATCGTATGAGGCTTGGGATTGAGAAGCTGGATAGTGTTCTCGGTGAGGTTAGGGAAGGTGACGTCCTGCTAATTGAGACAGTGGGCAGTCTTGGGGTGGAGATACTTTCCAAGCTCATTCGGGACAACAAGGAGAAGTTAGCCGTGGCGGTCGTCCTTCCAAAAGGCGCCTCTGAGAGGAGGATAATCCCCACAGAAGGAGTGGATCTCCTTGTTATGGGTGAAAACGTTCATGCCGAACGGCTCTATGAGATCCTGCATACGATTCGAAAGCTGCCTGGCGGCTCGTTGATTGTGGGGATCAGGTTAGATAACCTTCTACTCTTCCGTCTCCCGGAAGCGGTTTACAGGTTCATGGAGGACATCGTCAGCACCGTCCAAAACAAGAACCTCATCTTTGTTACCACCATCGACAAGCGCAACGTAAGCGAGAGGGATCTGGCGGTGTTTGAAAACCTCTCCACCCATATCATTGACATCACCGAGACCGTTAAGGGATTCAAGGTAAGCCTGGTAATGCGCGTGAAGAAGTCCCCGAATGGAAGCTCCGGGTTCTGTGAGTTTGAGATACACGAGGGCAGAGTTGTCATAGGAAGTTCGCCTGACAATCTCTGAACTCTCCACTTATTGGGTGCTGTGGGGAATTCGAACGAACGTGCCCCGGATAGCTAGCCGGAGGTATGGGGGGTATTGAGAGGTGTTCCCTCGCTTTGCGTTCATTCACTGCCGGTTCTCCTGCTGTCCCCCGGGCACACAGCTTTCGCCTCATTGCACCCCCGAGGAAAGCCTCTTATAAAACTTCTTCCAATCTTTGAAGGGTGGAACCATGTGCGATATACTCGTGGCCGCCCCCGAGGCCACAAAGGAAGGTGTAACTCTCTTTGCCAAGAACAGCGACCGCGAGCCGAACGAGGCCCAGGTTTTGGAGCTAATCCCCAGGAGGAAGCACGATGAGGAGAAGGTAAAACTCACTTACGTCGAGTTCCCGCAGGTGAAGGAGACCTACGCGGTAATCCTCTCCCGCCCCTGGTGGATGTGGGGGGCCGAGATGGGCGTCAACGAGTTTGAACTCGCGATAGGGAACACGGCCGTCTTTACCAAGGTGAAGGTGCCCGAGAAAGGAATAACCGGCATGGACATGATACGCCTCGCACTGGAGAGGACAAAGAGCGCGAAAGAGGCGCTTGAGTTCATAACTGGCCTTGTTGAGCATGGCCTTCAGGGCGGGAACGGGAGCAAAAACCACAAACTCTACTACTTCAGCTCCTTCATAATAGCCGACCCAAAGGAGGCGTGGGTTCTCGAAACCGTCGGGAAGGAATGGGTTGCAAAGAGGATCGAAGGCGTTTATTCCATCTCCAACGCGCTCACAATAGAGAGCGACTGGGATATGGCATCGGAAGGCGTAGAGGCCCTCGCAAGAAGGGGTTCTTTCAACTTCGCGAGGCACTTCTCGGACAGGTTTTACACCCACTTCGCCCACGGGAGGGAGAGGAGGGCCTTCACGCTGAGGAAACTACAGGAGAAGGAGAGCGAGATAACGCTCGAGTACATGATGTCCCTCCTTCGCTCCCACTCTTTCGAGCCCTACAGCCCGGAGAAGGGTTCGATGAGGGACATATGCATGCACTACGGCGGCTTAACGAGGCCGTCCCAGACGGCTTCCTCGCAGATATCAGAACTCGGGAAGGGACTTCACTGGTTCACCGGCACCTCGAACCCGTGCCTCAGCGTATTCAAGCCGGTGACCTTTGCCGGGGGTCTTCCAGACCTTGGAAAGGAGCCGACCGATAGGTACGACCCGGAAACCTACTGGTGGCGCTTCGAGGCCTTCCACAGGAAGTTCTTGACCAATTACAGGGCCTACATAGCCGACTTCGCCCGCGAGAGGGACAGACTGCAGGCGGAGATAATCGAGAAGGCGGGGGAGATAGAGAAGACGCCCGAGGATCTAAGGATACTGACGGAGTGGGCCTTCAGGGAAGAGAAAATCCTCCTCGAAAGGTGGGAGGCCATCCTTAAACCCGGAAGGCTTCCCTTCCTCTTCGGCAGGGCCTGGAAAAAGGTCAACGAGGGGGCGGGGCTTGAACTGTAGCCTCACCCCACGATATCCCCTATAACCTCGGCGATGCGGTAGATTCTCATGACCACCTTTACCCCGGCAATCCTGAGCTTCTTTATCGTCCCAACGCCAGAGTACCTGATGTGCCCGCGCTTGAGGGCATAGAACGCACTCCCCGCGGGGTCGTCCGATGTGATGATTGAGTTAACGGTGGCCTCGTCGGTCCACACCCTCAGCGTCGGGTCTTCGAGCTCACCCTTTGAGAACTCTGTTATCCTGCCCTCGGATGTGACCACACCGATGTTCAGAACGCTGCCGTTCTCCAGGGCGATCTCAAGTGCAATCCTCTCGTTGCCTCCAAGCATTCTGACGAATCCGGGCATTTTCTCCAGATTTTCGTTGTAAACGTCCACATAGTCACTGAGGCGCTCGAAGAGTGTGGGCTCGTGGCGTGGAATGTTCCCCTCTCCGGAGTATTCAAGTTCGTTTACCCCTCCGGTGCTTATGATGAGTCCCGTTATGGAGTACTTGATGAACCCTCCGGGTTCGCCGAGCCACGAGACCTCGATGAGGTTCTCCCGGGAGAGGAGCTCCTCGTCCACGTAGTAGACGAGCTCGAAGGCATCGAGGTCAGGGTCTTCGTCGTAGGCCGTTATCGGCTCAACAAGCGCGAGTTCGGCTGGGACTCCGTTGAGGTACAGCCCCACGTTTCCAAAGAACCTGTCACCGTACTCCATCACTTCGGGGGTTGCCTCAACGAGTATGCTAACGTAGGGCTGGTTGTCCGGGGACATCCTGAGGATCTTCAGGAACTCCTCGTCAAGGTCCCATGAGACCTGCTCCGGCCGTCTGGCCGTCTTTTTAGGCGGAACTGGCATTTTTACGGGGTCGAGAATCTCCTTGAGAACGGAGAGCTCTATCCTCTCCCTGTTCCCGTGGTCGGATGCCCAGAACACGAGCTGCTCGTCTTTGTTCATTTTCCTGCTGACGTTTACAATCGCCTCGTAGAGGGCCTCTTTGGTTCCGGGGCCGTCAACGTAGCTTGGGACATTGGAGCCCCATGGAGTCGTTCTTCCATTGCCCGCGAGCACTATGATGTCCCCATCGGTGAAGCCCTGCTTCTTGAGGGCGTCGTACATCCTCTGGAGGTTGTTCCAGTGTCTTTTCTTATCAGCATCCCCTGCAAAGAGGATGGCATGCCTGCTCGCCACGTCAGAGCCGTCGGATTTCTTTCCTATCCTTATGTTATCTCCCTTTCCAATGGAGGTGTACTGTGGATGCTCGATGTTCTTCTCCCAGAGTCCATAGGGACCGGACAGGTCTTCCATTTCGGCCCTTCTGGCGATTTCCTTCATCGTTGGGGCATCCCTTCCTGTCTTTTCAATCTCCTCCCCCACTTCCTTTGGATAGAATCCTTCCGGTTTTTGGAAGCCCCCTCTAGTTATTCTGGACCGGCGGGAGGGTCTATATCCATCGGCCAGACCCAATGCGGGCTCATCGTGCTTGGAGGCGCTTAGGAATGCCGCGTCCCCCGTCCCCCTCAGCTTTTCTTTGAGGTCGTCTATCATTCCCCCGCCAAAGCACTGGTTGAACACGAAGACCATGTTTGCGTATCCCTTGGGCACTATCCACGTTTTTATCATGTGGGCAAGCTGCCAGTCGTAGATGTAACCCCCGGAGCTCGAAACGAGGCTGCTCGCATAGCTTGGGGGCTGGTCGTAGAAGACGGAACATTTGTCCGCTTCCAGCGAGAGTTTGGTTATGGTGACCTCTATCTCGACCTCCACGTCCTTCCCGGATAGCACGTATCTGCCCGGCTTCGAGATGGTTTTCGACATCGTCATCATCCACCTGTTCGAGAAAGTGCTGACCTCGTTAACGTGGGCGTAGAGCACAATGCTGTCCATGGGCGAGCATTCTCTCTGGCTGTACAGCAGCTTTTTGGGCTGCAAATAGCCCATCCTGCCCTTAAGGGCGTCCCAGTCGTAGTACAGCGTCACCTCCCCAGTGCTGGTTTCGTGTCCCTCAACCTTGTACTTCACCCTCAAGTCGGCGTATCCGTTCAGCCCGTCGTCGTAGTCCTTCGTGGTGGCTATACCAACGAGCCACACGCTCACCATTATCGCCGGCGGGCCGGGTGGGTCAAACCTGGCTTCTCCAAAGGGCGCCGCCACTACCGAGATGGTCAGAATGACCACCAGCAACAAACCTTTTTTCACGTTTGCCACTTCCAACGTTTCTTAAATAAAAACGAAAATCTGTTCACATTGCTCTTTGTCGTGTGTCATATTAACTTTATTCGATATATGCATCGGAAACTTATTAATATGCCTGGACAGATCTGGGTAGGGGAGTGAGATGATCAGGTTTCCGGACGGTTTCCTCTTCGGGACGGCGACCTCTTCCTACCAGATAGAGGGCGACAACAGGTGGAGCGACTGGTGGTACTGGGCTGAGAATGGAAAGCTCCCTCACGCCGGCAAGGCCTGCAACTCGTGGGAGCTGTACGAGAGGGACATCGACCTGATGGCCGAGCTGGGCTACAGAGCCTACCGCTTTTCAATCGAGTGGGGCAGGCTCTTTCCGGAGGAGGGAAAGCCGAACGAGGAGGCGCTGATGCGCTACCAGGGGATAATCGACCTCCTCAACGAGAAAGGGATTGTCCCGATGCTCACGCTCCACCACTTCACGCTCCCGACGTGGTTCGCCCTCAAAGGCGGCTTCGAGAGGGAGGAGAACCTGGAACACTGGAGGAGCTACGTTGAGCTGATAGCTGACAACATCGAGGGCGTTGAGCTGGTGGCGACCTTCAACGAGCCGATGGTCTACGTTGTTGCTTCCTACGTCGAGGGCATGTGGCCGCCCTTCAGGAAGAACCCGCTGAAGGCCGAGAGGGTCGCGGTGAACATCATCAAGGCCCACGCCATGGCCTATAAAGTTCTCCGCGGGAAGTTCAAGGTTGGAATAGTCAAGAACCGCCCGCACTTCGTTCCGGCGAGCGACTCCGAGAGGGACATGAAGGCAACGGAAGAGATAGACTACACCTTCAACCGCTCCATGCTGGACGGAATCCTGACGGGGAAGTTCAAGGGGTTCATGAGAACCTTCGACGTCCCGGCGAGCGGCCTGGACTGGCTCGGGATGAACTACTACAACATTATGAAGGTCAAAGCCCTCAGAAACCCCCTCAAAAGGTTCGCCGTCGAGGACGCCAACCTGGGAAGAAAGACGGACATGGGCTGGAGCGTCTATCCGAGGGGCATCTACGAGGGGCTGAAGGCCTTCTCGGGCTATGGTCTTCCTCTCTACGTGACGGAGAACGGCATAGCAACGCTCGACGACGAATGGCGGAAGGAGTTTATCGTTAAGCACCTCCAGTACGTTGGCAGAGCATTGGAAGAGGGCATCGACGTCAGGGGGTACTTCTACTGGTCTCTGCTGGACAACTACGAGTGGGCTGAAGGTTTTAGACCGCGCTTCGGCCTCATCGAGGTGGACTACGGGACCTTCGAGCGGAGACCAAGGGAGAGCGCCTACCTCTACGGTGAAATCTCAAAGAAGGGGGAGATAAGCGACGAGATGCTGGAGAGATACGGGTTGAAGGAGATTTAAGCCTTCAACCAGTCCCTCAGGGTTTCCACGTCCCCCTCGGTAAACTGGGGCAACATATCCATGTGGGCCTCAATCAGCTCGGCCATCGCCTTCAGCCCAGCCTCTGCATCGTGAACCACAGGATCGAGAAGAACCGCTTTTGCTACCTTCTCAATGTTCCCCTCGGCGGCCGCCTCGGCTGAAAGCCTCTGTATCTCCGCCTGAACCCTGAGGGGAACCAGCGTCTCCTTCGGGAGGTCGACGCGGAGGGGCTTTACTCCTTTCGGCGAGACCTCGGCCGGGATTTCCACGATGACGCCCTCGGGCAGATCGGTGTAGCCCCTGTTGGGGACGTTTATCGCCTCCTGGAGCTTCTCGACCCCTTCAAGCCCCTCAACGACGTTCATAGCAACGTCCGGGAACTTGACGAAGCGGTTGAATGCGAACTTAGGCACTAACCCCCTGAGGAAGAGCCTCAGCAGCCTCCTAACGTCTTCTCCTTCCTTCCTCGTCCTCTCTATCCACTTCAGCCCCTTCTTCTCCTCGGGAACCAGAGGCCAGGCGAGGCTCAGGTATTCGCCGATGTGGTTGTCGTCCGGCGAGGGGAAGAGGCCGTAGGTCCTGTAGAGCAGCCTGCTGAGCGGCTCGAAGTTGGGATTTCTTCTCAGAGCCTCATCAAGCTTTGGATAAGCGTCCTCGCCGTTAACGCGGAGTTCCTTTATCCAGGTGAAGTGGTTCAGGCCGGCGGCGATGAAGTTTATCTCCCTTTCGTCGGCCTTCAGAAGGGGGGCGAGCATCTCCTTTCTCTCAAGGTAGCCCGTGCACAGGCCGTAGACGTTCTTAAGGTTGGTGTAGTTCACCACGGCGTAGGTCACCCTCGGTTCGGGGTTGGAGTATATGAAAACCCGGGTATCGCGGTTGATGTCCTCGATGACCCTTGCTATCTCCAGAACCAGCGGGACGACGCGCAGGGTGTGGGACAATCCACCTAAACCCCCGTTCTCGCCGAGAACCTGCATTATGCCGTACTTATGGGGAATCTCGAAATCCAGCCTCCATCTCTGGTAGCGCTCCTTCTCGACGGAGATGACCGCGTAGTCGACGCCGTATCCCTCCAGGTCTTCGACGTTCCGCAGGGGAGTGACCTTAAACCCGGCCTTGAACGTCCTCCTTATCTTCTCCGCCAGGGCGGTTATGAACTTTCTCCGCTCGTCGTCTATCTCGACGAGATAAACTTCGGCGTTTTTCAGAACCTCGCTCGTGGCTATCGTGTAGAGGCCGAGGGGGGTGAATATGCTCCCTGCACCGATAAAAGCAATCCTCATTCACAGCACCCCCGCGAGCGGGTTGGCGTGGAAGAGAACCGTGGGGAGGATTCTTAACCCCTCCCCGTACTTGAAGCCCTTCAAGGAGCCGTAAAATCTGGCAACGCTCTTCACGAAGACCTCCCAGGAGCTCCAATCTTGTTTAAACTGGCTCTCGTGGGCCTTCAGGGCCTTAAGCTTGAGCCTGAGGACGTCGCTTATATCTTCCACGTGGTTGGGGTTGTCCGTGTAGTAGAAGCCAAGCAGCTTGACCTCCCACGGTTTTCCTTCTCCAACGCTCGGAAGGGCCGAGAAGAAGGCCGCCTCTCCGGCTAGAAGGCCAGCGTTCCTGTGGTCGGGGTGGACGTCGTATGCCAGCCACGGGTCCGGGGCGAGGACAAGGTCGGGTTTTTCGGTGCGTATTATTCCGAGTATCTCCTCCCGGACTTTCTCGCTGTAGGGAAGCCTCGTGTCAGGGTAGTCGAGCCAGAGGAGCTTCTTAACGCCTATCAGCTCAGCGGCCCTCTCCTGCTCCCTCCTTCTGATTTCCTTCAGCTGTTCCGGTGGAATCTCCCTGCTCCCGGCTGAGCCGTCGGTGAGGGTCAGGTAGGTCATATCCTTCCCAGCCCGGGAGAGCTTGACGAGAGTCCCGCCGATGGCGAGCTCGCAGTCATCGGGGTGAGGCTGGACGCAGAGGATTTTCCTGACCCCTTCGAAGGGATTATCAACGTCGAAGCCCAGGGTTTCCCTCAGCACTTCCCGGAACTCCTCCGGGGAAACGCCCCTGAGTTTGGCCTTGGCGAGGAGGATCGGCTTCACTCAGCTCCACCCCCGAGGAGCTCCTCGGCACGTTTCCTGAGAATCTCCCTGACCTCTTCCCTGTCCTTTGGATACTGATGCCTTATCCAGAGCCACACGGCAGCGCAGAGAGTCCAGAAGAGGGAGCCTATTATGAGGGTGTACTCGTAGGCCTGGGCGTTGGTGTAGCCCGCTTTTCTCAGCGTCTCGATTAGGAAGCCTCCGAAGAGCGGGCCGAGGGCCTTTCCGACGTTGTCTATGATGTTGAACACCCCGAAGACCGTCCCCCTGTCCTCGGGGAGGTTAACCTGGGAGATTATGGCGGTGACGTTAGGCCCGGCAAAGCTGACGAGCTGGAGGAAGAGTATCGAGTATACCGTCAGTGCGAGCCAGCCCTCAAGGGAGAGCTCGGGCGGGAGCGGGTAAACTATGACCCCAATCGCCGCTATCATACCAAGAAAGACTGCCATCCCCGTTATCAGCGCCCTGCCTCCGGGAGTTTTTCTCTCGAAGTAGTCCCCCACATAGCCTCCGACGAGTGTCCCTATGACCGTCGCTATTCCGAGTATCAGCAGGACGAATGTCGCGGTGTCCTTCTCCATTCCCCTCGTGACGATGAGGAAGGAGACGAGCCAGTACATGAGGACGCCCCATGGGACGGTTCCGGCCAGCCCCTGGAGGAAGATCAGGAGGTTGGTCTTGGTTCTGAAGGATTTTCTAACGGCCTCCCAGCTGAGCCTGTAGGTGTACTCGTAGCCCATCTCGATTAGCTTCCTGACCTCTTCCTCGCCGGCGCCGCGTTTCGGCTCCTCGGCTACGAAGTAGAAGAGCGGTGCCAGTATGAAGTTGGGAAC
>NZ_WANV01000006.1 GCF_015521605.1 Thermococcus sp. | reverse complement strand
AGGTACTGATCGTCCCACGAGACGTAAAGCCTGTCAAGATTAGCTCCGGCCTGCCCGTTGTCTTGTCCTACCGCTATCAAATCCGAGGCAGTCCAGTCGCTTAGGCTTCCGTCTATGATCTTGGTTCCATAGAGGGCACTTGCAAACCTGCCAAAAGGCACCAGGCTGAGAACAAGGATGGCTATCAATACAAACGTCGTGGTTTTCCTCACACCACACACCTCCGATGGTGTATAGTCCCCAAGGGTGTACGGTAGTCACCGTTAGTGAATATTTGGAGAAAAAGGTTTATATGCTTTTCTTTCCATATCACTGGTAGTGATAACAGGGGTGGTTGCCATGGTGAACTTCATATTCGGGATCCATAACCATCAGCCTCTCGGTAACTTCGGTTGGGTCTTGGAGAGTGCCTACGAGCGCTCCTACAGGCCGTTCATGGAGACACTTGAAGACTACCCGAACATGAAGGTCGCGGTTCACATAAGCGGTCCCCTCCTTGAGTGGCTGGAGGAAAACCGGCCGGAGTATATTGACCTTCTCCGTTCCCTTGTCCGGAAGGGGCAGCTTGAGATAGTCGTCGCCGGCTTTTACGAGCCCGTTCTGGCGGCGATCCCTAAGGAAGATCGGATAGAGCAGATAAAACTTCTAAAGGATTTTGCCAAGAAGCTCGGCTACGAGGCCAAGGGCGTCTGGCTGACCGAGCGCGTGTGGCAGCCCGAGCTGGTCAAGAGCCTCCGCCAGGCTGGTATAGAGTACGTTATCGTTGACGATTATCACTTCATGAGCGCGGGCTTGGCCAAGGAGAAGCTCTTCTGGCCGTACTATACTGAGGATGGCGGGGAGGTAATAGCGGTTTTTCCGATAGACGAGAAGCTGCGCTACCTCATACCATTCCGCCCTGTTGAGAAAACGGTGGAGTACCTCCACTCCCTCGACGACGGCGACGAGAGCAAGGTTGCTGTTTTCCACGACGACGGCGAGAAGTTCGGTGTCTGGCCGGGAACCCACGAGTGGGTATATGAAAAAGGGTGGCTCAGGAAGTTCTTTGACAGAATTTCAAGTGATGAGAGGATAAATCTAACCCTCTACTCCGAGTATCTTTCGAGATTTAAGCCGAAGGGCATAGTGTATCTTCCGATAGCTTCCTACTTCGAGATGAGTGAGTGGTCACTGCCCGCGGAGCAGGCGAAACTCTTCGTCGAATTCGTGGAGACACTGAAGCAGCATGGAAAGTTTGAGAAATACCGGGTCTTCGTCCGCGGCGGAATCTGGAAGAACTTCTTCTTCAAGTACCCGGAGAGCAACTACATGCACAAGAGAATGCTCATGGTGAGCAAGCTGGTGAGGGAAAACCCCGAGGCTAGGCACTTCCTTCTTAAGGCCCAGTGCAACGATGCCTACTGGCACGGCGTCTTCGGGGGTGTCTATCTCCCCCACCTCAGGAAGGCCGTCTGGGAGAACCTCATCCGGGCGAACAGCTACGTGAAGATTGGAACCCTCGTGAGGGACATAGACTTCGACGGACATGACGAGGTCTTTCTGGAGAACGGGCGATTTTATGCGGTGTTTAAGCCCTCCTACGGTGGAGCACTCTTCGAGCTGAGTTCAAAGAAGAAGGCGGTCAACTACAACAACGTTCTCGCGAGGCGGTGGGAACACTATCACGAGGTTCCCGAGGCGGCCACCCCGGATGAGGGCGGTGACGAGGGAGTTGCAAGCATACACGAGCTGGGCAAGAAGATTCCCGACGAGATAAGGCGTGAACTGGCCTACGACAGCTATCTAAGGGCGCTCCTTCAGGACCACTTCCTCGACCCGGAGACGGATATAGACGAGTACCGCCTTGCGAGATACCTGGAGCTCGGTGACTTCGTGAAGGGAGCGTACGATTACAGAACCTTCGATGGGGGCGTCACCCTCTGGCGCGAGGGAACCGTCTCTGGAAGGGCTGCACGGGTTGAAAAGTCATTCCATCTGGGAGAGGAGGGCTTTAGCGTTGACTACGTGGTAAAGAGTGATGCCAAGACCATGTTCGGAGTCGAGATCAACTTGGCCGTCCACAGCGTCATGGAGAGGCCCGAGGAGTTCGAGACGAAAAGCTTTGAGGTAAACGATCCCTACGGCATCGGAAAGGTGGAGATAGAACTTGACAGGGAGGCGAGGGTCTGGAAGTACCCGATAAAGACCCTCAGCCAGAGCGAAGCCGGATGGGATTTCATCCAGCAGGGCGTCAGCTATACCCTGCTGTTCCCTGTGGACGGGAATTTGAGATTCAGGATTAGGTTCAGGGAGCTCTGAATTTTTAACTTCTCATTTTCAACAATTTCCAAAATATTTTTAAGGCCACTTTTCTACTCCAAATGGTGATATCATGATAGAGGATGCCGCGAGGAACGCCGTCATAGGCCAGGTGGTTCTGATATTGGCCGGGCTCGCTGGGGGCTTCCTGGGTTTTCTGGTCTCGCTGTTTGGGTTTGGGGCGTATGCCCTCGGGATGAACGGCTTTGCGGAGGTCTTCGGGGAGAACAGAATATTCAGGTTCGTCGTGTTTGCCGTCGTGACGTCGCTGGTCGCCGCAGTGGTTCTCCTGGCGGGCTCCTTCAGGGCGGGCATGGTTCTCTTCGCGGTGGCGTATCTTTTCGAGATACTTGCCAACTACTACCTGTACCGCGCCTCGGGCGTTCCCCCGGTGATATGGGGATACGTCCTTATCCTGCTTGGGCTCCCGCTTCTCATAGTCTACATCGGAGCACTCCTCATCATCGCGGGCAGGGTCATGGTCATATACGGCTACTATTCGATTCCGGAGATGTACAGAATAAGAAGAAAAGCAAGGCAGCATATGCAGGCCAGCGATTCCATTACACCCTGACGGTCATTCCCTCCAGCCTGCGGTTCACAGATTTGACCACGTGGAATTCGGTGATCTTGTCTTTCTTTGATACCCTTATCACAGTGGTCGCGATGTCCTCCAGGAGGTTTATGACGGACTGTTTGCTGGGGTCTATGATGCTGGTCTTCACCAGGTGAATCCCCAGCCGTCTCTCATCCCCGACGTATTTGGACATCAGTCTGATTATGGCCTGGACGTTCTTTGATGAGAACTCGGAGGCTATGAAGAGCTTCTCCAGCCCGAGGACGATAGTCAGTATAGGTTCATCTGAGGTTAGGGCCTTTTCGTAGGCTTCCTTGAACTTCTTTATCAGAATCGCGGGCTCGGAGACTTCCTCAACGGTTCCAACAACCCGTCCCGTCCGGATCTTGCCTCCGATTTTGATGGCAGCCACCCTGTCGAATATTTCCGTGTTTATGCCCGTGAGCCTTGCTTTGGCCTTTATGAGGTGGAAGGAGTCGAAGACATCTACCACGATGATTTTATACCCCTTGGACTCTCCCCAGGTGAGAAGCTGGTACAGTCCGAAGTACTGGTCCCTGCTGTCGGTTCGTTCTATGACGACAAGCTCCCCCATTTTTAGGGACTCCCAGAGACTCGTTATGAGGGTATCTGCCACGTCCATACACATTCCCTCCGAACGTTACTGCATTCACTGGTGCACTATTGTACTTAGTGAACCCTTAAATACCTTCCCTTGTCCCCAGATTGAAGCTCAGGGGCTCCTCCCTGCGCCAGAACCTGCAGAACGAGCAGACCTCCCCGCTCGACGGCATTCCGCAAACTTTGCACTCCCTCAGCTCCGTTTCCTGGAGCTCCACCTCGAACAGGTGCTTCTTCCTCAGGTAGCCCTTCACGAAGTTGATTTTGGTTCCCGGCCTCTTCTCCTCCATCTCGTTGAGTATGCCCTTGTACTCTATGGTCGTAGCTCCAACCGCGTGGGGACATTCCTCGATGTGGTACTCTATGCCGTTCGCCAGGGCGTAGGCGACCACCTCCCTCTCGGTCAGCTCGTAAAGCGGCTTTATCTTCTTCACGAGCTTTCCGTTGAACTGTTCCGGAGTTATCGGCCCCTGTTTTGCCAGGTACTGCGTGTTCCAGTTCATCAGGTTGGCGAATATGAAGCTCGCCTCGTCGTCGAGGTTGTGGCCCGTCGCCACCGCGTCGAAGCCGTTGTCGTAGGCGAACTTGTTGAAGATGTAGCGCTTGGTTAGGCCGCAGTAGGAGCATGTGGGCCGTCTCGTCCTCACTTCGCCGATTCCATGGTCCAAAAGCTCCTTAACCCTGACGATGTGGAGGGGAACCCCCAGAGCTTCGCACTGCTTCTTTGCATATTCCTCGCTCTTCTCGGAGTACTCGCCTATCCCCAGGTTGATGTGGAGGCACTCGATGTCGTAGCCGAGCTTCTTGAGGACGTGGGCTGTAACGGCCGAGTCCTTTCCCCCGCTCACCACGACCAGAATCCTCTCGCCCGGTCTGATCAGCTTGTAGCGTTCTATCGTCCTCTTCACCTTCCTCTCGAAGTACTCGGTGAAGTGCTCGGGGCAGAGATAGGTTCTCGGGTAGTGGAGCTTGATGAAGGCCGGTCTCTCGCAGAACTTGCACCTCATTGGCATTTCATCTCACCGAAAATAGAGGAGGTGGTGGCCTTTTAATTTTAATCCCTAAACGCGGTCATATTTCCAGGCTCATGCCCTCCTCTTCCAGATGGGGGGACTTGGCTATTAGAACCCTCCCATCATTTTTGACGATGAGGACGCGTGTAAACGCCTCCTCAAGAAGGGCCAGATACATGCCCTCGACCATCTCTCGGTTGACAAAATAGAAAGTTATTCTTTTGGAGTTTCCGACGAAAGCCGAGGCGAGATTGGATAGGGCAAGTATAAAACGCCTATTGTTGTTTTGGAGTGGTATCAGTCTTTCGGGGTTCAGTATCACCGTAACAGTCTCCGGGTTTTTCGAGTAACGCTCCCGCAACTTCTGGGTAAACCTGCTTAGAAATATTCCGGGATCCTTGTGTGGGTCTACTTCGAGTATTACCCTCCCCCATTGGGAAGTTCCCCCGGCTCTTATCCTGGCGATGTTGTCCGGAACGGAGGTTCCGGAGATGCTGAGCCACCTCAGGATTGGCATGAGGGAGTCTATTATGTCGATTACCAGCATGTTGTTCCAGCCGTAGTTTGTCCCTATGAGGTGGAAGATAACCGGATGTTTTGAGAGTGATGTATGCTCTATGAGGACGCTTTCTCCAGGTTTTATGGTTCCGAGGTACTCCTCAAATCTCATCCTCGCTCACCTCCGGGAATTTCAGCAGTTCCACCCTTCTTCCAGAAACCCGGAGGACATAGTCTGAGTCCTGTTCAAGCCCCTTCCTGAGGTACTCGGAAGCTATACTGGTGTTCAGGAACAGGAAGTTCATCTTACATCTGATCGGGAGGTATCTCCGGGTTACGGTTTCAAAGTACCTTTCGAGCTTTGGAGGGTCGTCGAGAAAAGTAAATGAGAACTTCTCCATCCCAAGGACTATTGTGTGATTTCTGCTCTTTTCGGGGACGTTCTTCGCCAGCCGTCCGTAGGATGCCAGATGGTGTTCAAAGTCCTCTATGACGTCCACCAAGCCGAGTACGTTTCCTATCCTTATTGTCCCCTTCTCCTTTATCACTGGCACGTCATCAAGTTTAAGGCTCAAACCTGCAAACCTGAGGTTCTGAGTGAAGATGTGAAGGGTGTCCCATATGTCGACTATCAGTGGGGTTACTCCCACTTCTCTCCATCCCGTTAGTATCTCGTAGAATATCCTCTCGGGATGGTCCGTTGAGCGGTACTCTACCAGGGC
Organism: Thermococcus sp.; assembly: GCF_015521605.1. Lineage (NCBI taxonomy): Archaea > Methanobacteriati > Methanobacteriota > Thermococci > Thermococcales > Thermococcaceae > Thermococcus > Thermococcus sp. The sequence goes on along the minus strand of NZ_WANV01000006.1, from coordinate 5,994 downwards.
AATGCCGTCCTTCTTCCGCAAGAGTCGTTGAATTATCTCGCTCATGCCAAACCACTTATACCAACATCCGCGCCGGATCTAAATATACCTTGTGGGTACAAACGGTGCCCGAGCAGAGGGATAAGAATCCCAAAAGAAAAGGTAACCGTTAGTCTGTGGACTCTACTCGTTTCTTCCAGTTTCCCGGCTTTCTGAAGTCCTTCTCGGTGTAAAGGCCATCCTTCTTCAGTATCCCCCTCGCCGCCAGGATTCCAGTCGCGGCGGCGTTCACTATGTCCCTGCTCAGCCCGGCGCCGTCGCCGGCGGCAAAGATTCCCTCGATGCTCGTCTCAAGGTTTTCATCAACCTCAACCTTCATGGCGTAGTACTTGATCTCCGGCGCGTAGAGCAGGGTGTGGTCGCTTGCAACTCCGGGGAGAACGCGGTCGAGCTTTTCAAGGCCCTCCAGGATGTTGGTAACGACGCGGTGGGGCAGAGCCATCGCTATATCTCCGGGGGTGACGTGCTTTAAGGTTGGTTCAACGTCGCTCCTCCTTATGCGGCCCCACGTGCTCCTCCTTCCCCGCCTTAAATCACCGAGCCTCTGGAGTATGGGTTTTCCTCCACCTATGGTGGTTGCCAGCCGGGCTATGCTCCTGCCGTAGGCGGTCGTGTCTTCAACCGGCTCGGTCAGCTCAATCCTGCTCAGGAAGGCGAAGTTCGTGTTGTTGCTCTTCTTCCCGTGCATTGAGTGGCCGTTGACGCCAACGTAGCCGTCGTAGCGCTCCTCGACGACGAAGCCGCTCGGGTTGGTACAGAAGGTTCTGACAAAATCGTCGTAGGTGTCGGTGTAGATGTGGAACTTGGGGTCGTGGTTTATGCTCGTTATTGGCTCCATGATTATCGCGGGCACTTCAACCCTCACACCGACGTCGATTGGCCCGTGTCTGGCCTTGAGGCCCATCCTCTGCGCCACCTCATGGAACCACTCGGCCCCTCCCCTGCCCGGGGCGGCGATGATGTAGCGGGCCTTTATTTCGAAGACGTCCTTTCCGCGCTTTGCCCTTACCAAGCCCCGGCCGAACTCAAGCGCCTTCGTCCAGAGGAAGAACTCAACGCCTTTGCCTTCGAGGTGCCTCTTGATGTCGGCTATGACCTCGGGGGTTCTGTCCGAGCCTATGTGCCTCTGGATTATCGGGATGAACTTTACCCCCGCCTGGGCGGCCCTCTGCTCCCAGTACCTGACCTGTTCGGGGTTGCCCTTGAAGAGGTTCTTCGGCGCTCTGTGCCTGAGGAAGATCCTGTCCACCTCCCAGACGAGCTGCCAGGCGTAGTTCTCGTCGCCGGTGAGCTCGCTCAGGTCGCCGCCGATGTCCGGGCGGAGGTTTATCGTCCCGTCGCTCAGTCCTCCGGCACCGCCGACGCCGCTCATTATGTGGCAAGGCTGGCAGCCTATGCAGTAGCCGAGATCGTACATCGGGCAGATCCTCTGGTCAATGTCTCCGCCTTCGTCGATTATCAAAATCTTAAAATCGCCCCTTTCCGCCAGCTCGTAGGCCGCAAAAAGTCCAGCCGGGCCGGCGCCTATTATGACGACATCGTAGGTTTTCCCAGAAACCATATTTCCCTTGCCGGGGTTTATGGGTAATCCCTTAAAAACTTTTTGGCAAGTTTTTGGTTAATCTGCTTTTATTATGTCCAACTTTTTAACAATAATATGGTAACAACCTCCCGAAACCTTTAAACAGAATTGGGAACTATGGTTCTCAGTGGGAGCATGCCGGGGGAGAAATCCAAAAACGCCAAGGCGAAGAAGATAAAGATAATCCACAGCAAGAGGAGGCTTCTCCAGCTTAAGAGAAAGGAGGAGCTAAGTCACAACATCAGATACGTTTCCAGGGTTCCTGTGAGGCTGGTCATGGACAGGGACTACCTCGTCGTTCACCCTCACGACTCATTGGTAACTCTCATCGAGAGGATGGGGGAGGAAGAAAGCTCCGCCATCGTCGTTGATTCCAAGGGAAAGCTGGTCGGGTTTGTCACGATGAAGGACATACTCCATCTCTTTGACGTTCCTCGAAGACACTCGATAGTGGGTTTTGGCCTGCTGAAGAGGTACTCGGTCACGAGGGCGACGCGGGTTGAGGACATAATGGTCACCAAGCCCATAACCGTTGGGATTGACGATGACCTTGGACATGCGATAAGGATAATGCTCGAGAGCGGGAAGCACCACCTTCCCGTTGTCGATGATGACAACAGAGTCCATGGCCTTCTTGAAGTGAAGGACATAATCCGTCTGATACGCCTTGTCTCCCTATAACAACCAAACTCGGGTGTTAGAATGGACGTCTTCCTCGAGCTGGCGGTAATCCTGGTAACTGCTAAGCTGATGGGCTATGTGAGCAGTAAGCTCGGCTTTCCCGCAGCTTTGGGTCAGATAATAGGAGGGATAATCCTCGGTCCCTCTCTCCTTGATTTTGTCACGTACGGGGAAGGTGTTCGGCTCATCTCTGAGCTGGGCGTCATAATGCTGCTATTTTTGGCGGGCCTTGAAACCGATATGGAAGAGTTCAAGCGCGTCGGTCTTCCGGCCTTTCTCATAGCCTCCCTCGGGGTTGCGGTCCCGTTCATATTCGGCTACGCCGTTGCCCTTAGATGGGGATATCAAAGTATGGAGGCCCTTTTCCTCGGTGGTGTTATGACGGCCACGAGCGTCAGCTTAACGGCGAGCGTTCTCATGGAGATGAAGCGCCTCAGAACCCGTGTGGGTGCGGCCATCTTAGCCGCCGCCGTCGTGGACGACGTTCTGGGCATAATAATCCTTACAATTCTCGTGGCCATGAACACCAAGGGAACGGTTTACGTAGAGGACATAGCCGTTCTCCTCGTTGAAATCTCCGCTTTCTTCCTTCTCAGCTACCTTATCGGTAGGGGAATCGTCAAGAGGGTTCTCAAAGGTTCTCACAGGATCAATCTTCCGGAGACCGTAACGACGGTCTCGATAGTGGTCATGCTGATCTTCGCCTACCTTGCGGAGTACTTCCAGATAGCTGCCATAACAGGTGCTTACCTGGCCGGGATACTCGTCGCGGGGAGCGATGACGCTAGAAAGATAACCGACAAGATCATCACCCTCGGCTACGCTTTCTTCATTCCTGTCTTTCTGGTCGGCGTTGGAGCCGAAACCGATGCCCACGTGGTTCTTGCGGCGGGAACATTTGCCCTGCTTTACTCTACCCTTGCCATTGTGGGTAAGGTCATCGGTTGTGGCGTTGGGGGTCTCCTCTCAAAGTTTAGCCCCGTGGAGTCCCTTCAGATAGGCGTTGGAATGATTCCGAGAATGGAGGTTGGCCTGATAATGGCCAATATCGGTCTTTCCGAGGGAATACTCACGAACGAGAGCTTTTCCATAGCCATTGCGATGGTCATGGCGACGACGCTCGTGACGCCGCCGCTCCTCAAGCTCGCATTCTCGAAGAGATAGCTCAGCCAACCGGGTACTCATCACATCTCAGTCAGTGCCGGTCTCGTCATCACGTACATAGTTGGGCATAGCTTTATAAAACCCTCGCCGCATTGGTGGACATGAGCGAGTGGCTTTCGATACTCAGTTCGGCGCTCTTCATGCTGATCATGATAGACCCGAGCGACAAGATACTCCTGGTCAGCTTGCTGAGGGAGGACTTCCACATAGAGGACATAAGAACCCTCATCGTCAGGGCGAACCTGATAGGCTTTCTCCTCCTGTTCCTCTTCGCCGTTTCCGGGCAGATAATCCTCCAGCAGATATTCCATATCGACATCAACGCCCTCCGCGTGGCGGGCGGCTTCGTGCTCTTCAAGATAGGCCTTGAGGCCCTTGAGAGCGGTGGTATGATGACCCTCAAGAAGGAGAAGAACATACTTGCTCTGGCCGCGGTTCCTGTTGCGACGCCGCTGATAGCTGGGCCGGCTGCGATAACAACGGCGATAACCCTGACGGCCGAGAGGGGCATTAGCCATGCTACCGCCGCTATATTCATTGCAATCCTGCTAACGGCGCTCACGATGTTCGTGACCCTCTACGTAATCAAGAACGTCAGTAAAACGACCCTTGGAGTGTTCATCAGGATAATCGGTATGTTCACGATGGCGATTGGGGCGCAGATGATGGTGCAGGGCGTCGTCGGAATTTACCTGCTCATGACGTCGGCCGCTTAGCAGAATGTCAAAAACTCTTGGGCTAAACTTTTAACCCCCTCTGCTTTTTCCAGGAAAAGGAGGGTTGAAGATGAAAGTTAGGCTTGAAAAGGTTAAGGGAACGCGAGATTTGCTCCCCGAGGAAATGGCCAAGAGGAGATGGGTATTTGAGAGAATACGCGAGGTGTTTGAGAGATACAACTTTCATGAGGTGCTCACGCCGACCTTTGAATACACCACGCTCTTCCAGCTGAGGAGCGGCGAGGAAGTGGTGGAACAGCTCTACGCCTTCGATGATAAGGGAGGCAGGAACATCTCACTTCGTCCGGACATGACGTCGAGCGTTGCCAGGCTTTACGTCAACTCCTTCCAGAACGCGCCCAAGCCGATAAAGTGGTACTATATAGCGAACATGTTCCGGTATGAGGAGCCGCAGAGCGGCCGCTATAGGGAGTTCTGGCAGGCAGGGGTGGAGCTCCTCGGAAGCGACAGGGTGGAGGCCGATGCAGAGGTCATAGCCCTCTTCGTTGAGAGCTACCTCTCGACCGGCCTTGAGGACTTCACGGTCAACATCGGGGACAGGGTTCTTCTCGACGAGTTCGCCAGGATGCTCGGCGTTGAGGACGACGTTGGGCTCATGAGGCTTATAGACAAGAAGGACAAGATGAGCCGTGAGGACTTCATCGCCGCCCTGGGAGATTTTGGGCTTGACGAAGAGGGAATCGGGAAGGTTCTCTCACTGATCGAGATCAAGGGGAAGCCGGACGAGGTTCTCCCGAAGGCCGAGGAGCTCTTTACGAGCGAAGCGGCAAAGGAGGAAATAAAAAGGCTCTACGAGCTGGTTGACCTTCTCGGGGCGTACGGCGTTAGGGAGAAGATCCTCATAGACCTGGGCATTGCGAGGGGCTTCGACTACTACACGAGCATAGTCTTTGAGGCCATAGCGCCCAACGACCTGGGAATCGGCTCGATCGGTGGCGGTGGGAGGTACGACAACCTCATAGAGGTCTTTGGGGGCAAGCCAACTCCCGCGACCGGCTTCGCCATAGGCATCGAGAGGCTGATTCCAATCCTTGAGTGGAAGGGCCTCATCCCGGAGCCGAAGCTTAAGCCTGATGTCTACGTGATCCCGATCGGGAAGGACGCCGAGATTAGGAAGGTCACGGTTGAGATAACGAGTGCCCTCAGAGGGGCCGGTATCAAGGCGGACTACGAACTCACCGGAAGGAAGATAGGTAAGGCGCTCGACTACGCCGGAAGGCTCGGCGTTCCCTACGTCGTCCTCGTCGGAAAGAGGGACCTCTCCGAGGGCAAAGTAACGATAAGGGACATGGAGAGCGGCGAACAGAGGGCAGTGGAGAAGGGCAAGGTTGTGGAGGTTCTCGGGGAGATGCTGGGGGCTTGAGGGATTTTTGCTTTTTCCTTTGGTCGTGCGTTTCGATTTTCAGCTCCGATCTTCATCCCTTGTTCCGGCGCTTGGGTACACAAAATTGAAAGATACGTTGTTGAATGACGGGAGAGAGGTTCATGCCTGTTTCTTTGTCTCAACCCTGAACTCCCCGGCCTTCCTCTTCATCCTCCAGGCCTCGAAGCGCCTCACAAAGGGGCATCTGGAGCGCCACCGGTGGTAGGCTCTTTTTAGTGACTCAAACATCTCTGGCACCGGGGTAGTATCTGACCCATTAGCTTAAATGGTTAGCGGATGAAGAAATATTGAAAAGAATCCCGAGGTACTCAATGCCACGTCACGACCCTGTGGGTCACCCTGCCAGCCAGCGCGTCCTTCAGTGCGGTCTCCATTATCTCTAAGCCCCTCTCTGCCAGCTCCTCGGT
>NZ_WANV01000005.1 GCF_015521605.1 Thermococcus sp. | reverse complement strand
GGTCGACAAGATTAAGGAGGTCGGAGCCAACGTCGTCTTCGTCCAGAAGGGTATCGACGACCTCGCCCAGCACTACCTGGCCAAGTACGGTATCCTCGCCGTCAGGCGCGTCAAGAAGAGCGACATGGAGAAGCTCGCCAAGGCCACCGGAGCCAAGATCGTCACCAACGTCCGCGACCTCACCAGCGAAGACCTCGGTGAGGCCGAGCTCGTCGAGCAGAGGAAGGTCGCCGGTGAAAACATGATCTTCGTTGAGGGCTGCAAGAACCCGAAGGCCGTCACCATACTCATCCGCGGCGGCACCGAGCACGTCGTCGACGAGGTCGAGAGGGCGCTCGAAGATGCTGTCAAGGTCGTCAAGGACATCGTCGAGGACGGCAAGATACTGGCAGCAGGCGGTGCTCCTGAGATCGAGCTCGCCATCAGGCTCGACGAGTACGCCAAGGAGGTCGGCGGCAAGGAGCAGCTTGCCATCGAGGCCTTCGCCGAGGCCCTCAAGGTCATCCCGAGGACCCTCGCTGAGAACGCCGGTCTCGACCCGATAGAGACCCTCGTGAAGGTCATCGCCGCCCACAAGGAGAAGGGCCCGACGGTCGGCGTCGACGTCTTCGAGGGTGAGCCGGCCGACATGATGGAGCGCGGCGTCATAGCGCCGGTCAGGGTCACCAAGCAGGCCATCAAGAGCGCCAGCGAGGCTGCCATAATGATCCTCAGGATCGACGACGTCATTGCCGCCAGCAAGCTTGAGAAGGACAAGGAGAGCAAGGGCGGAAGCGAGGACTTCGGTAGCGACCTTGACTGAAGGCTTTGAGCTTTAGCTCTCCTACCTTTTCTGTTCTCCCGACTTTTGGCTGGGCTCCCCTGATGGCAAGCCTTTTTAAAGAACCTTCCATTCTCAACTGGGGATAAACCTCAAGGGTGTTTTCCATGAGGGTCATAGGCGTCGATCCCGGAACGAAGAGCTTCGACGTTATAGGACTTGAAGACGGGAGGATAAAGCTTGACCTTACCTTCCCGAGTGAAGTGGTCGCGGAGGCACCTGAAAAGATTGTCAAGGCCATTGAGGACTTCAATGCCGATCTTATAATCGGGCCCTCAGGCTACGGAGTCCCGCTGAAGCACATAAGCGAGCTGACAGACAGGGACCGCTTCGAGATGACGCTCGTGAGAGAGGAGGAGATGAAAGAAATCCCTGTCCTCATCGGGTTACAAAAGATGGTAAGCGAGATGGCTGAGAAGGGCATGAATGTCTGGTTTATCCCTGGCGTCATCCACCTCCCGACGGTGCCTGAGTGGAGAAAGTACAACAAGGTTGACATGGGAACGGCCGACAAGATGGCGATAACAGTGCTCGGTATCTACGACCAGGCGAAGAGGCTTGGAATCGAGTACAGTGAAGTTTCATTCGTCCTCCTTGAGGTAGGTTTCGGCTACAACTACGCCGGAGCGGTTAAAGGTGGAAAAATCGTTGACGGCATCGGCGGAACCATTTTCCCCGGTCCGGCCTACGTGAACAGCGGTGCCCTCGACGGCGAAGTTGCCTACCTCATGGGAGGGGTAAAGAAGTGGCACCTCTTCTGGGGCGGAGCTACGGTAATAGCCGCCAACGAGATACTCCCGCCGGAGGAGTTTGCCAAGAGGCTCGACGAAGAACCGTTCGCAAAGGCTTGGGAGGCCATGAAGGACGGCTTCTTAAAGGCCGTTGCGAGCGAGCTGGCCGTTGTGGGCAACGCTAAGGAGATAATTCTCTCCGGCAGGCTGATGCGCATAGACGAGCTCAGAAAGGACGTGGAAGACCTCTTCGAGGAGCGCTTTGGACTTCCCGTCGTCAAGCAGAGGGGTCTTGAGGGCAGGGCTAAGGAAGCCGCCCAGGGGAGCGCGATAATAGCGGACGGCCTTGCGGGGGGCCAGTTCAAGGATCTCGTCGAGCATGTCGAGATAAGGAAGGCCAGGGGAAGCGTTTTGGACTACGTAAAACTGCCCCTTCAGCTTTGATGCTTTATTATTTTGGGACATCTCCGCAGGGAGGAGGAACCAGTGATCGGGAGAGTTTTTACGTAACGGCCTTCTTGAGTTTTTGCTGGCCTTCTTTTCCAGGTCAGGTTTAGGGGACTTAAGGGGGTAAGTTTTTGTAGACCAAACGCCAAAGTGTTTCGTGGTGGAACAGATGGAGGAAATTGAGGCCGTCTATGAGAACGGTATATTGGGGAGGATAGAAAATGATAGTAATAGATGCCGTACTAATTTTTTATGAGTCGAATCACAAAAATTGTCTGGAAAAGCTCAAAAGTTGTCATTATTGATTACTTGTGTTCTTTTGTTCGCTCTTTTACTCACCCTTCTTTCGTCTCGTTCTCGTCTTTTTGATACAGTTGAAAATTGTAAACTATAACAAAAAAGAAAAACGTTGTTTAATCCAACTTATAAAAGGAAAATTTATATATGACGATTGTCTGTTTTTCCCGACTAACTGGTCAGGTGGTGGCCATGAACTGGAGAAAGGCGACGTTCGGCGTGTTTCTGGTCTTTATGGTGCTGAGCCTGCAGTTGATTGCCGCTCCACAGGCCATGGCAATGAGCACTAACAACGCCAGCATAACCTTTAGGAGGGCAGTCGTTGCTTGGTACGATGAGAATGGTAAGCTTCAGATGAACGTCACGTGGGTGAATGCAACATTAAACTTCACTAATTTGACGCATTCTCCCTGCGCTTGCCAGAACGCCAGTTCTTGTGGTGCTTTTAATACGAGCGCTCACGTTAATGTTTCGATAACCACTCTGTACAACATGACAAGGGATCATGAACAGTTGTTGTTCGTCAAGGTTACTGCTTACAATGCCACCTTTAACTACACCATATACAACCTTGTTTATAGAGCCGAGAGGAGTCAGTATAATTTTACGCTAATCACTAAAATCTTAACTGACCCAAAGACTGGAAAGTACACAGCTTTTGTTACTGGAATGAACATCGCTCCTGATGATAAGAACAAGGCAGTTCCTGTTGGGGATACTGTACTGGTGCTTGGTAATCTCACGCTTTCAGATTACTACTGGACTCTGAACAAGATTCTTATGAAGCTTCGCAGGGGTGACGAGACGAGCTGGATTTGGGGCAGTAGCGCTTACGAGCTGAGGCACCTCTCGCACTTGGTGAAGCTTAAGCTTCCCGAGTACAATGGAGAGGCAAAGTTGGGGTATACTATAGTCATTGATGATTACTCAGCGTGCGTTCACCTCTGTGACTTGTCATGTACTGGACTTTTTACCCTTGCCTGTATAGCCGCAGCAGGGAGTAGTGGAGGAGTGCTCTCGATTATATGCTTCGCGGGAAGCTTTATATGTTCGGGTCTCTGTGCCTCTATGTGCGGTGAGGACTTCTGGTCTAGCATTGCAAAAGGAGGAAGCTGCTCTGCTGGATGTTCAGCGATACTAAAGAGACTTTGTGCGAGTAGATGTGGAATATTGGGAAGCGTTTGTGCAGATGCTTGTGGGGCAGTTTTAGCTCCTATATTTTGTCCCCAACTCTGTGATGCCATATTGCCATATATCGAGGACCATGTACTTTAATTAATCTTTGTTAAATTTTTTACAATCTACGACTTTGAGGCAAGAGGGGATCTAAAATGAAATCGGCGAGGCGTTTGTTGGTGGAGGCCGTCCTTGCTCCTCTGGCGATGTGGGTGATTATGTGGAGTTTGGGCTACATCCGTCCATTTGGTGACGTTGGGAGGGAGAATTTCAACGCTTCCTGGTTGATCACGACGATAGTTTCTTTCTTCATCACGCTGGCCCTCGTCATCCTGTTTGTTAAAAGATTGTTGAGAAAAGCTGGTTATTCCCAAGTTGGGCTTAGAGAGCTGCCCAGAGTCCTTGATGAAGCCGATCCAAAAATCATTGGCGGTTCAATGAGGGAAATCTTCACAATTGTTGCACTTTGGGGTGCCTTCAGCACCTGGGTTCTTGAATTAGGGCCTAAAAAAGGAATAATTTTTACCGTTAGCTTTGCTGTAATCTTTGTAGTGGTCGCCCTTCCGTTGATGGTCTCCATGCTGATACCGATTATGGAAGTACCCTTCCTGCTCTACGAGATTCTAACCGGGAAACGGCTTTCGTATATCTTCAAGGAAGTTCTGCTGATTTCGCTGGTTTCTGGGGGCTCTCTGGTCCTTTTAGGGTTTATACTCTCACATCCTGGGGCCTCAGAAATTAGGGCATTCCACTCTCTCCTAAAATTCTACGTAAACGGGGGCCTATATAAGAACCTTCTGTTGCTCTCTGCTCTGAACGCTCTGTACGGCCTTATCGGAATTTTTATCCTGCCTCGGAGGAGAAGGCTCGGTCTTTTAATACTGCTGTTCATCGCTGTGTTACTTGTTCCCCTGTTGGTGGACGTATTTATCGAACTGCACTCTTCGTAGTCTTGAAAGATTTTTATTTTTCCAATTTAACAAAAAGCCCTGGTGGTCTCAATGAGGAGGAGAAAAATTATTCTTAAGATCTTCGTTTTTCCTGTGGTGCTCTTCGCGATACTGTTTGGCTTCGCCTGGGTGAAACTCGGCGTCATAACCCGTGAATGGGTTCTTAGTACAATCCTTCTTTTTGTCCTTATGGTAGCTTCAATGGTCTTCTTCCTCGCCCGCATTCTAGAGAAGCATGGATACAGGAAAAGTGACATCAAGCGAATTGACGAGATTCTTGAGGAGCACTGGGATGAGCCGTGGGATTCAGGCTACCTGAAGTACGACGTGCAGGAATGCATAGCCCATCACCTCATTCTCTGGGGAATTTTCAGTACGTCTCTCCTGGGGTTTCACGATGTTTTCCTTGCCATACTGGCGTTCGTTGGCCTGGCTTTTCTTATGGTGGTGATGTATCCAGTCTTCGCCACAATGGCAGTGTGGATTGTAGCTCTCCCGTTGTACTTTCTCAAGAGTAGAAGAGCAGAGTACGTCTTTGAGGGCATTGGTAAAACATCCCTCGCCACCACACTCGCGATTCCCGTTATCTGGGCCGTTTCCTCTTACGTTTCAACCAAAAACTACCCGGAAGACGTTCTGAGAATGTTCAATGCCGTGGTTAGGAACGCCGAGGGGTTTTTGATTCTCTCAATCTTAAACACTCTCTTCGGCTTTCTGGGGGTTTATCTCTCGCGCAGGATTGAGAGGAAAATTCTCGCGATTGTTCTGCTTTCACTTGCAGTGGCTATGCTCTTCATCCTCTGGGAATTGTTCAAACTTTAGATTCCATCCTGTATGATGCTCCGAGGGATGTTTCTTTACTTTTGATCGGGAACGGCATTGGCGCTCTTTTGTGTTCTTTTGTTCGCTCTTTTACTCTGGCTTCTTTCGTTTCATCCTCGTCGTTTTGATACGGTTGGAAATTGAAAATCCTGCGGAAAAAAAAACGTTATTAAATCCAACTTGTAAAAGGAAAAGTTTATATAGTTTCTTGTGATACTTAAGGTGACCAACTGGTCAGGTGGTGGCCATGAAGTGGAGGAAGACTGCTTTCGGGGTTTTCCTCGTTGCCATGCTGTTGAGTCTTCAGTTGATTGCGGCTCCACAGGCCATGGCGATGACCGCTAACAGCTCCAGCGTAACCTTCCGCAGGGCTGTGGTTGCTTGGTACGATGAGAAGGGACAACTCCAGCTCAACGTCACTTGGATTAATCAAACCATAGACTTCGCGAACTTGACTAACTCCTCTTGTGCCTGCCAGGATTCAAGTTCCTGCGCTTCGAACTTGACTGCAAACCTTAACGTTTCAGTGGTCACGCTTTACAACATGACCGAAAAGCACGAGCAGTTGTTGTTCTTTGGAATAACAATTTACAACGAGACTTTTAATTACACGATGTACGCTCTGGTGTATAAAGCTGAGAGGAGCCAGTACAACTTTACCCTCGTCACGAGGATATTCACGGATCCTGAAACTGGAGAGTACAGGGTTTTCCTTACTGGAATGAACATTGCTCCAAATGATGAGGATAAAGTCGTTCCTGTTGGTGACACGATTATTACCGCTGACAATCTCACCCTTTCGGAGTACTACTGGACTCTGAATAAGGTTCTTATGAAGCTTCGCAGGGGTGACGAGACGAACTGGGTCTGGGGCAGGAGTGCCTACGAGTTAAGACACCTCTCTCACTTGGTGAGACTAAAGTTGCCAGAATACAACCAGGGGAAAGCTGTGGGCATGACAACGGTAACTGATGGGGATGAAAGTTTTTGGAGATGTGTGGTGCTATGTCTTCTTGAAAGTGCCCTCCCTATAGTTGGAGACGTAGTAAATGCGTGCTTGGCTGGGCCATGCTATATTGCACTTTTGGCGCCCAATCCCTATACAGTGGCCGCATGTGCTGCATGTTTAGGTTTGGGTACGGCAGTATGTGCAGTTAAGTGTGCACTAGGCTTTTAACTTTAAAACTTTTTATGTTAGTAGGGGGTGAAAAAAAGTGGAGAAGATTCTCCAAGAGGAACTTCTGCGAACATTCCCAATATTTGTCTTTTTGTTCTTTTTATACGGGTGGTGGTGGATGGACTCAAACTCAAATTTTCCCCTCGTGACTGTGGTGATGTTTCCTCTAATTGTGAGCTTTCTAACGCTTCCTCTCAGGGTATGGATTAGAAGAAAAACTAGGGGGTGAAAAACATGAAAACATTTTGGGGACTTTTGGGTTTGTTATTATTTTCTGGATTAACTCTAATTGAAAAGAGGCTTAACTCCTTAGATCTCCTTACTTCGTACCTGTTACTTGGCCTGTTATTGGTCTCAGTTACGCTAATGACTTATCTGTTTGCGGATTCCCCTAGTGAACTTGGAAAAGACAACAGGAATCTTGTAAAGTTCTTGGGAGTAATATTTTTATTATTCTTACTGAGGTGGGCGTATCTGAATATGATTCCGTAGCTTCCAATTAAATGCCTTTCATTTCTTCCTCCAGCCTCTTCAGCTTCCCCTTGAACCTTCTCACCTGTGCATTGGCGAGGTCGACGATCCTCTCGACGTACTCTTCATCGATCCAGAGCTCTCCGCCCTCGCCGAGCGGAACGTCCATTCTCTCGGTGGAGCGTATCTCAACGAGGAGCTTCTTGTGGCTCACGCTTTTAATGTTCGAGTACTTGAAGCCCAGTCCGATGGTGAGGTTGAGCAATCTAACCGCATCCTCCATGGTTCGCGCGCCGACGTGAAGAATCGGACTCCTCACGAGGAACCAGAGCTGGCCCTTCTCGTGCCTCCCAATGGCTTCAAGGACTTCCTCGACGGAAACTTCCCTGTGCCACTTGCCGAGCCAGACGGAATTGACCTTGTCGCCGAAGTCCGGCATCTCCATGACCGAAATCCTGCCCGAGCATGAGGAGGTGGTAAAGTAGTTCTCAAGCGAGTTGATTTTATCGAGCAGGGGGATTATGTCCCCGTCCACCTTGCCCTCTTCCAGTGCCTTCCTAAGGCCTGCCATCGCCCTGGCCTTCTGCTCGTCGAAGTTTTTGGTGTAGAGGAACATGGTATCACCTCTGACCTACTAACAGTGCCGCCTTCCGGTAAGATGGCTCTGTAAACCTGTATACAACCCGATTTCCAATTGCGGATTTTGAGACGACGTAAAGGTCGTTTATTAGTGCATCTAAGAGGGTGTGAAGTGCCCTCTTTGAAATGCCCGTTCTTTCCAGCTCGCTCCAGGTTGCCCCGTATGAGAGTAGCTTTATAACCATTGGGGCATTTGGGGACCTTCCCTCAAGTAGGTTCTCAAGTTCGCGTTTGGCCTCTTTTACAGCGCTCTCATTGACCCTGTTAAGGGCTTTCACGTGCTCATCTCCTAGACAGCGCCTTAAGCCATAAGAACTGAGCCAGCCCGGCAGAGTTCCGAGTTCCCACAGGATGTCCTCAAGTTCTTTCTCCGATATTTTTACTCCACACTCATCGAGTCCTTTTCTTAGAAACTCCTCCGCGACGTCTCGTTCCCATGGGTTCAGTGTTATCTCAATCGGTTGCCGTGCGTACAGCCCCTCGGAATACGTTTGAGAGAAAAGTTTCTTCACTAGTCCAGCATATGAGCCTGAAAAGACTATCAACAGTTCCGGGTTCTCATTGAATGCAACTGATAGTGCACTGAGAAACTGGGGCAATCCTTCTCTGACTTTCTGTACCTCGTCAAGGATGATGACAGTTCTCTTTAGACTTCTGAGTGCTTCCTCAAGTGCTCCCGATGCTGAGGCACTAGGTTTCAGCCTGATTTCAAGGCCCTTAATCGTAATTGATGAGAGGTAAGCCCCAAGCTTTTTGATAACTCCCCGCGGCAGATTGCGAAGTATCCTTTCAGTGGCTTCTCGAAGTGTTGTTGAGTTCCTCAAATCTATATAAACGGTGGAATAGCCATGTTTCTTGGCGAACTCCGTAGAGGATGCAATCGCGAGACTTGTCTTCCCAGCCATTCTCGGACCCAAAACCGCGACCCAACTGTTTGATTCAAGGGCGTTGATTAGTCTTCTGACTTCGACATCCCTTCCGAACAATTCTTCCACTTTCTCCCGTGGACGTGGAGAAAACCAGTAACTCATGCCGACCCCCGAAACATGTTTCGGGGGTATCCCTTAAAAAGATACTCCCAGCTTATTGGCCTCAACAACAGTCTCCTTCTCACCCACAAACTCCACCAGCCGTTTATAAGTTGGGTGGGCACTTAGAGTCGATGAGTCACCTATCAGAATCAGCTTCCTCTTAGCCCTCGTCAGTGAGACGTTCAGGCGCCTCAAATCCTTCAGGAAGCCGAGTTCACCCTTCCTGTTGGAGCGAACGAAGGAGAGAACGATTACCTCCTTCTCCCTGCCCTGGTAGCCGTCCACGGTTTTGACCTCGACCTCCTCCGGCAGGAGCGAGCTTATCAAGTCCCTCTGGTCGTCGTAGGGGGTTATCACACCTATCCACTCCGGCTTAACGCCCATCTTGAGGAGCCTCTCAACCGTCTCCTTAACGAGTCCTGCCTCCAATGGGTTCTCCCTGCTCTCGCTTCCATAGCGCTGCCTCTCGGAGCGGTCTTCTCTCCCCGAGGTGTCTATGAAGACCAGCACGTTCTCCGGCCTGAGGACTTCGCCCCATAAGCCGTCCCGCGCTGGGCTTTTAACCCCGAGGTCGGCGAGGGTTATCATCCTGACGCTCTCATCAGCCCTGACCCTTCCCCCGTAGAACTCCCCGCTCGGGAACTCCATAAGGCGCTCGTTCATCCTGTACTGGACGGTGAGCATGGCGCTCTTTTCTGGGTAGCGCTCTATCAGGCCCTCGAAGAGTGTCTTACTCAGCTCCTTCGCCTTCTCACTGAGTATAGTCGGAGGCAGCTGTTTGTGGTCTCCTGCAAGGACGAAGCGCTTCGCCCGGTTTATTGGAATCAGCACGCTTGGTATCGTTGCCTGGGTGGCCTCGTCTATTATGGCAACGTCATAGGGGACGTAATCAACGACCTCAAGGCCGGCCGAGGCGTTTGTCGTTAGAACCACGTCCGCTTCCCTTATTATCTCCCTGGCTATCCTCTCTTCAAGCTTTCTGGCATCGTCGAAGGCCTTCTGAACCTGCCGGTTGATTTTAATCCACTCCGCCATCTCCCGGATCAGCCTGGCCGGAACACCCCTAACGCCTATTCCCTTCGAGGCCAGCCGCAAAATCTCACGGTCGCTCAGGCCCCTCCGGTACTTCGGTGCTGGCCTCGTGAACGTGTCGCGCTTCTCCTTCAGGTTCTGGCCGATTACGCGGAGCTCCCTCAGCTCGCCGTAGAGCTCGTGCCGGGTTATGAGGTAAGCTAGGGTTGTCTCGTGCAGTGCTTTTGAGACCCTGCTCGGGTGGCCGACGCGGACAACCCTTAGACCGGAATTCACCAAACGCTCCACGAGGTTGTCAACGGCAACGTTGCTCTCGGCCGTTGCCAGAACCTTGTTTCCGCGCTCGACCTCCTGCCGTATTAACTCCGCCAGGGTTCTCGTCTTCCCGGTGCCGAAGGGGCCGTGAATCAGGAAGAAGTCTGGACTGCCAAGGGCCTTCGCCACAGCTTCCCTCTGGCTCGCGTTGAGGCCGGTATCAAAGGGCGTGAAATCAACGGGTTGCCCCTTCTCTGGCTCGCGGAGGCCGAGGTAGAACTCCAGCGCTTTCCTTCCGCTTTCCCGAAGGTTGTTCAGGTTCTCCAGCCAGCGCTTGAAGGTTATGTCGTTGGCGTAGAGGTCGATGCGGACTCCCTTTAACGCCCATTCGGGGACGGTTTCAAGGGCGACCGTCACGAACCGCTTCCCTTTCTCCACCACCGTTCCAACCAGGTCGCTCTTCAGAGGGTCTCTCCTGCTTACAACCACAAGATCGCCGACGCTTATCTCGGTCTTTATCTCCCTATCGCGGCCGTATTTCACCAGGAAGTAGCCCAGCTCCTCTCCGACGACCTTCCCGTTGAGGCCGAGAACGGCCCTCCCGACCTTCTCCCTCTCGCGTCCGCTCAGCCTTTTCATCTCTAACCTCATCGCCTCTATCTCTGCCTTCCGCTCGAGCTCGACGAGTTCCCTGAGGTGAGCGATGAACATTAAGAGCTTCTCTTCTTCCATCCTTCCTCCCGGTTCGGGAACGAAACGGGGCCTTAAAAAGGGTTAGGTGCCCCGGCACCAAAATGCATAAAAAAATAATGCATTATAGTTTTATGCATAAAACTGTAATGGTGATCATCATGTTCATGGACAGAAGAAAGGAGCTGGGGATTCTTCGCTCTGCGTACGAGTCATTGAAAGCGGGCTCGAAGGTAAACATCGCCATTATTGGCCCGAGGCGGATAGGTAAGACGGAGCTTTTGCTGAAGTTCAAGGAAGAAACGAGGGGAGTTATCCCTTACCTGAACCTTCAGAGGGTTGGGAACATCTCGTCGTTCATCTTCGCCTACACCAGAGAGCTACTATACGAGCTGGGAAAGTCCAAGGGGGAGGAGATCAGAAAACACCAGCTTGTGGACTGGGATGACCTTCTGATACTCTCTGCCAAACTCGGCGTCGAGGAAGAGGTGAAGGCGATTAAAGCCGGGGGATTGGAAGTTCTCTTCGAGGTTCAGGAAAACATCCTGAAGAGCCTCGACGAGTTCGCGATCTTCATCCTTGACGAGTTCCAGGAAACCAGGAACTTTCCACGGTTCCTGGAGGTGATGAGGGCAACCACCGAGAAGGAAAAAATGGTGGCCTATTTTATCTCAGGTTCCGCCATCAGGATTATGGAGGATATCCTCTCGTCAGACGAACCATTCTTTGGCCAGTTCAGGAGGATATACCTCTCGGGTCTGCCGAAAGAAGACGCGGTTGAGCTGGCGAGAGGTCTCCTTAGCACCCGTAAACTCCATGTAACAAACTCTGCCCTTGAGGCGGTCTACACCCTGACGGGTGGCCATCCGTTCTACATCTATGCCATAGTCAGAAGGCTGATGGAGGAAGGAGTTGAAAGGGTCAGAAGAAAGGATGTGGAGTACGCGTTCCTCACGGAGCTCCTGACGGAGAGCGGCGATATATACACCCATCTGGACTACGTCTTCAACGAGTCCCTTTCGAGGGCATACAGGGGGGCGGTGCACCGCGAGATACTGCTCATACTCGCGAGGGAGGAGGGATTGAGGCTTTCCGAGATAGCAAAACGCCTGGGGAAGCCCAGCGGAGAGGTTTCCAACTACATGAAGTTTCTCCTCAGGACGGACCTGATAACCAGGGAGGGAGAGAGGTACTACTTCACCGACAAGCTTATGCGCTTCTGGCTCGCCAAGACTTACCTCGGCATCAACGAGCTGGAACTGAGGAGGGAAAAGCTGCGCGAAGAACTTATTGAAGAGCTAAGGGAGAAGTTCCTCCGGGCAAAAACCGAGCTTGGCCTCACGGGAGAGGCGTGGGTGAGGGAGAGGATCCGGAGAGTTATGGGCCTCGATTTCAGGCCCTACCGCAGGGGAGACGTTGAGTTCGATGGGGTTGCGTTCCTGGATCGGCCCCACGTTCTTGAAGTAAAGTGGAGAGGCAGGCCGGCATCTTACAGCGATGTCAAAAAGTTCTACGATATGGTTCGTTCCGAGTTTGGGGATGCGGCCATGTTTTTCTTCTCAAGGGCGGGCTTCACGGAGCGGGCCCTGAAGTTCTGCGAGAAGACCGGCATTAAAGCCCTCACTGAAAAAGACCTAAAGTGAGGGTGGTCAGCCCATGCGAGTCTCCTCACCGCTCGGACGAAACTTCCCTCATCATCCCGAAGGGATTAGGGAAGAGGGGTTAAAAAGCTAAGCCCTCTCAGAAGAAACCACCGAGACTATGTCCCTGTGGAAGGACTTTAACGCCCTCCAGTGCCGCTCGTCAATCTCGTCGCTCCATGAGACCCTCTTGTAGAACCTTTCCAGGTCGTCAAGCAGGTACTCCAGGTATTCCCTGCGCCCACTTTCCACACCGATGCCGTTGCTCAAGAGCTTGCCCCTCAGAAACGGCATGACCTCCGACGGCCGACCGAGGGCGGCCCAGAAGAGACCTTCCTTCAGGATTTCATACAGCAGCTCATCAAAACCAAAGCTTACAGCGTTCTCAGCGGAGGGTTTGGCCCTCCCCCCTTGCATCTAACCTTATAGCGGCCTCCATTGGCATCACCACTGTTAAGGGGTGCGTTATGTTATTTTAATTTTTTCTGTCTTTCTCCGTCATTTTGTCAGGATAAAGAAAGAAAGGGGCAAAATTTTGAATGAGCGTCAAACAATGAAACCGAACGATGAATTATCATCAGGCGATCATGAGGAGTGCCACCACTATGGCTATGGGGGCCAGGTGGGCGAGTGCTTTTGCAAGGTTCATGGGCATCACCGCAGGGGGGCACACCTCCCCCTTTAAAAGCTTTACGTTTGTAAAACCTGGATGAACACGCCCGGAAGTTCGAAGTTTTTGAGACCGCTCCGAAAAAAGTTCCAGGTTATTCCCGGGAAACCCTTAAAAACCCCTACCAGGTTCATGTTAAAAAGGACGTGGAGGTCGGACAAAAATGGGAAAATTTGAACATAAACTTGTTAATGCAATTAGGGGGTACACCTTTGACGACGTTCTTCTGATACCGCAGGCGACCGAGATCGAGCCTAAGGACGTGGACGTCTCAACCAGAATAACTCCTAACGTGAGACTTAACATCCCTATCCTGAGTGCCGCCATGGACACAGTCACCGAGTGGGAGATGGCCGTCGCCATGGCCAGGGAGGGCGGCCTTGGAGTGATCCACAGGAACATGAGCATCGAGGAGCAGGCCGAGATGGTCAGGAAGGTCAAGCGCGCCGAGCGCTTCATAGTCGAGGACGTCATAACGATAGGCTCAGAGGAGACCCTCGACTACGCGCTCTTCCTCATGGAGAGGAACGACATCGACGGCCTTCCTGTTGTTGGTGAGGACGGGAGGATAGCCGGCATCGTTACCAAGAAGGACATTGCCGCCAAAGAGGGGCACCTGGTTAAAGACGTCATGACCGGCGACGTGATAACCGTCGGTGAGGACGTTTCCGTCGAGGAGGCGCTGGACATAATGGTGGCCAACAGGATAGCCCGCCTCCCGGTGGTCGATGAGAACGGCCGCCTCGTGGGGATAATCACGATGAGCGACCTCATGATGAGGAAGAAGTACCGCAACGCCGTCCGCGACGGGAACGGTGACCTGCTCGTTGCCGCGGCTGTGGGTCCCTTCGATATCGAGCGCGCCAAAGCCCTCGACAGGGCCGGGGCTGACGTCATAGTGGTCGACACCGCCCACGCCCACAACCTCAAGGCCATAAAGGCCATGAAGGAGATAAGAAATGCCGTGGACGCGGATCTCATAGTCGGAAACATAGCCAACCCCAAAGCGGTCGACGACCTCACCTTTGCAGACGCGGTAAAAGTTGGAATAGGGCCGGGGAGCATATGCACCACGCGCGTCGTGGCGGGTGTCGGTGTCCCCCAGGTCACGGCCATAGCGATGGTGGCTGACAGGGCCAGCGAATACGGGCTTCACGTCATAGCCGACGGAGGAATCCGCTATTCTGGCGATATCGTCAAGGCACTCGCGGCTGGAGCCGATGCCGTCATGCTCGGCTCCCTCCTGGCCGGAACCAAGGAGGCACCGGGCAAGGAGGTCGTCATAAACGGGAGGAGGTACAAGCAGTACCGCGGTATGGGCTCCCTCGGTGCCATGATGAAGGGCGGAGCGGAGCGCTACTACCAGAAGGGCCACATGAAGACTCGCAAGTTCGTCCCGGAGGGGGTCGAGGGTGTCGTTCCCTACAAGGGAAGCGTTGGCGACGTTCTCTACCAGCTCGTTGGAGGGCTACGCTCGGGGATGGGCTACGTTGGGGCCTCAAGCATAGCCGAACTCAAGGAGAAGGGCGAGTTCGTGATCATAACCCAGGCAGGCGTCAGGGAAAGCCACCCGCACGATATCTTCATCACCAACGAGGCGCCGAACTATCCGGTCGGGAAGTGATTCCCTCCCCTCTTTTTGAAAACCTTATAAGGCGTTTCTCCCAGTCCAGCCTGGGGAGAGCTATGACCAGCGTTGGAATCATCGGAAGCGGTGCCGCGGGACTAACCGCCGCAATAGCCCTTGCGAGACGGGGCTTCGACGTGACGGTCATCGGTGGGGGAATAAAGGATACCAACTCCTATCTCGCCCAGGCGGGGGTGGCCTTTCCCATTCTCGACGGCGATTCTCCCGGGGCTCACGTTCTCGACACCATCAGGGCCGGCAAGTACCTCAATGACGAGGAGGTCGTGTGGAGCGTAATCTCGAAGGCGAGCGAGGCCCACGAGTTCCTCCTTTCAATAGGCCTGGAGTTCGAGACCAACGAGACCGAGGGTGGCCACTCCTTCCACAGGGTTTTCACGATAAGGAACGAGACTGGGAAGCACATGATGAAGGTTCTCTACATGGCCGCCAGGGAAGCCGGGGTCAACTTCGTCGATGGCACTGCCGAGGAGCTTGCGGTGAGAGAGGGGAAGTCTTATGGGGTCTTCCTCAACGGAGAGCTCCTTACCTTCGATGCCACCGTTATAGCCACGGGCGGCTTTGCCTCGCTCTTCAAGTATACCGCCGGTTCGTCCCTCAACCTCGGCACCCTAATAGGCGACGCCATAATGAAGGGTGCTCCCGCGAGGGATCTGGAGTTCGTCCAGTTCCACCCGACAGGCTACATCGGGAAAAACGGTGTTTTCCTCGTCAGCGAGGCCGTCCGGGGTGCCGGCGCAAAGCTGGTGACAGAAGACGGCGAACGCTTTGTCAACGAGCTCTCCACGAGGGACATCGTCGCGAGGGCTATCTACCGCCAGATGAAGGCAGGTAAAAGGGTCTTCCTTGATGCAACGGGTATAGATGACTTCAAGAGGCGCTTCCCTCAGATATACGCTTTCCTGAGGAAGGACGGCATCGATCCGGCTAAAGACTTAATCCCTGTCTCGCCAATAGCCCACTACACCATCGGCGGGGTAGCGGTTGACCTCTGGTACAGGACGGCAATCAGGAACCTTTACGCTGTGGGCGAAGCAATGAGCAACGGCTTCCACGGGGCGAACAGACTCGCCAGCAACTCCCTCCTTGAGTGCCTCGTTTCCGGCCTTGAGGTCGCAAGGACCATAGCGAGGGATGGGCCGAGGCGGGGGGAGGTGAGGGAGCCGGCATATCACGGCTACGATGCCGGGGACGTTGACTCGCTGAGGGAGCTCCTGTGGAATCACGCCGGAATCGTTAGGAGCGCGAAGACCCTTAAAGGGGGCCTCAGGGAGCTTGAGGGAATCGAGGCAGACCCGAGGTTAAAGCTGCTCGCGAGGGGAGTCCTGGAGTGTGCCCTCGCCAGGGAGGAGAGCAGGGGGAGCCATTACCGCGAGGACTTCCCGGTCATGAGAAAGGGATTCGAGAGGCCAAGCTTTTTCGACGGAAGGTGCAGGCTCTAACCAACGGTGTCCAAAATCATTTTAATCCCTTTCTTCTACTTTCCCCCAACGGGGTGAGACCATGAAGATGGAGGAGCTCGTGAGGGAAATTGAACGCCTGAAGGAGGAGCGCAACGCTATAATCATGGCCCACAACTACCAGCTGCCTGAAATCCAGGACATAGCCGACTTCCTCGGTGACAGCCTTGAGCTTGCGAGAAAGGCGGTGAGCGTTGATGCCGACGTCATAGTCTTCGCGGGCGTTGACTTCATGGCGGAAACGGCTAAAATCCTCAATCCCGAGAAGACCGTCCTGCTTCCGAGTAAAAGGGCCACCTGTGCCATGGCCAACATGCTGAAGGTCGAGCACATCCTCAAGGCCAAGGAGCAGTACCCCGATGCCCCGGTGGTTCTCTACGTAAACACCACCGCCGAGACCAAGGCCTACGCCGATGTGACTGTGACTTCAGCCAACGCGGTCAAGATAGTCGAGAAGCTCGATTCCGACGTCATAATCTTCGGGCCCGATAAGAACCTGGCGAACTACGTGGCGAAGCAGACCGGAAAGAAGGTCATCCCCGTCCCCGAGTACGGGCACTGCTACGTTCACAGGCAGTTCACCCTTGAGGACGTCGAGCGCGCCAGGAGGCTCTACCCCAACGCCAGGCTGATGGTTCACCCTGAGTGTGAGCCAGAGGTGCAGGAGAAAGCGGACATAATAGTATCCACAGGCGGGATGATAAGGCGCGCGAAGGAGTGGAACGAGTGGGTCGTCTTCACGGAGCACGAGATGGTTTACAGGCTCCAGAAGCTCTATCCGGAGGTCAAGTTCCACCCGGCCAAGGAGGACGCCGTCTGCATAGGAATGAAGGCCATAACGCTCAACCACATATACGAGTCGCTCAGGGACATGAAGTACGAGGTTGAGGTACCCGAAGGGATAGCCGGGAAGGCCAGGAAGGCGATAGAGAGGATGCTTGAGATGAGCTGAGGTGTTGAGTTGAAGGGGAAGATTCCGCAGTTTTTGTTAAGTATGGAGGGAAACCTATGACTCCCCTTTCCTATCTGCTCAGGTTCATTGAGGAGGACGCCCCCTTCGGCGATGTCACGAGCGAGGCGGTCATACCTGAAGGAACGAAGGCCAGGGCAGTGATCATTGCGAAGCAGGACGGAATCATAGCTGGTGTTGAGGAAGCCAAAGCCCTATTCGAGCACTTCGGGGTTAAGGTTGATGTTAAGAAGCGCGACGGTGAGGAGGTCGGGAAAGGAGATGTTATCCTCGAACTCGAAGGCAGCGCCCGCTCGATCCTCCTAGTCGAGAGGACGGCTTTGAACGTTATGGGCAGGATGAGCGGCATCGCCACCGAGGTCAGAAAGCTGGTCGAGAAGGTCAGAGCGGTCAACCCCAGGGTAAGGGTTGCTGGAACCAGAAAGACCCTCCTCAAGCCTATAGACAAGAGGGCAATCATCATCGGCGGCGGCGAGCCCCACCGCTTTTCCCTCAGCGACGCGATACTAATAAAGGACAACCACCTTGCCCTGGTTCCGCTGGAGGAAGCGATAAGGCGCGCCAAAGCCTTCAGCGTTTACAAGGTCGTTGAGGTCGAGGTCGAGACCCTTGAGGACGCCCTTAGAGCTGCCAGAGCCGGTGCCGACGTGGTTATGCTCGACAACATGAGCCCGGAGGAGATAGCGGAGACCATTGAGGCCCTGAAGCGCGAAGGCCTCCGCGATAGGGTGAAAATCGAGGTCTCCGGCGGGATAACACCAGAGAACATAGCCGATTACGCGAAGCTCGGGGTCGACGTCATAAGCCTCGGCTACCTAACGCACTCCGTCAGGAACTTCGACGTGAGCCTTGAGATAATTGGAAAGGTCTGAACGAAACTTCTTTTACCGTTTCCACCCTTTTTCGGCACTTTTTCTGAAACTTGCGGGGCTTTCCGCGGCAAGCTTTATATTCAAGTTTTTTCTTGAATAATATTGCAAGTAATAACTTGAAATGGTGGTGACCATGGGAAGGCTCGACGTTATAGAGGCCAAGGGTACGGACAGGCTCAAGAGGGGCTTCGCGAGGATGGTCAAGGGCGGAGTGATAATGGACGTCACCAACGCCGAGCAGGCGAGGATTGCTGAGGAAGCCGGTGCAGTTTCTGTCATGGCGCTCCACATGGTTCCAGCGGACATAAGAAGGGCCGGCGGTGTTGCCAGAATGGCCCCCGTTGAGAAGATCCAGGAGATAATGGAGGCGGTGACGATCCCGGTCATGGCAAAGGTAAGGATCGGCCACGTGGCCGAGGCCAGAATCCTTGAGGCCCTCGGCGTCGACATGATAGACGAGAGCGAGGTCCTGACACCCGCCGACCCGTACTTCCACATAGACAAGAGGGAGTTCACCGTCCCCTTCGTCTGCGGAGCCAGAAACCTCGGCGAGGCCGTGAGGAGGATCTGGGAAGGCTCGGCCATGATCAGAACCAAGGGCGAGGCCGGAACCGGCAACATAGTTGAGGCCGTCAGGCACGTCCGCCTCGTCGCCGACAACATACGACTCCTCCAGAGGATGACGGACGAGCAGGTCTATATAATAGCTGAGAGATTCGCCGAGCCCTATCTGAGGCTGACCTCCAGCATAAAGGACATCAGCGGGATTCCCAAGCAGATGCTCGAAAACGAGCCGGTTTACGGCCACTACACCTACGGCGAGATAGTCGAAGGGCTTTACAAGATCCTGCTGGAAATCAAAAAGCTCGGCCGTCTTCCTGTCGTCAACTTTGCCGCCGGGGGAGTTGCCACCCCAGCAGATGCGGCCCTGATGATGCAGATGGGTATGGACGGCGTCTTCGTCGGTTCTGGAATCTTTAAGAGCTCCGATCCCGAGAAGATGGCCAGGGCAATAGTTGAAGCCGTCAACCACTGGGACGAGCCGGACGTTTTAGCGGAGATAAGCAGGGAAATCGGCGAGCCGATGCGCGGCAGGGACATTGAAGAACTGGAGGTTCGCCTTGAGGAGAGAGGCGTCTGAGCTCTTTTCTAACATTTTCATCAGGGGTGATTGGAGTGGTCAAGGTGGGCGTTGTAGGCCTTCAGGGTGATGTGAGCGAGCACATCGATGCCGCGAGGAGAGCTCTCGAAAACCTCGGCGTCACCGGCGAGGTCGTCTGGCTCAGGAAGCCGGGGCAACTTGATGGGATTTCTGCGATAATAATCCCCGGCGGCGAGAGCACGACGATATCGAGGCTCATGGTGAAGAACGGTCTCCTTGAACCGGTCAGGAAGCTCGGCGAGGAAGGAGTTCCGATAATGGGCACCTGTGCGGGTTTGATAATGCTCTCGAAGGAGGTAATGGGCGCCACTCCGGGGCAGAGGTTCCTTGGGCTCCTTGACGTTAAGGTCAACAGAAACGCCTACGGCAGACAGGTTGACAGCTTCGAGGCGCCGATAAAGCTCGCCTTCAGCGACGAGCCGTTCCCGGGGGTCTTCATCCGCGCCCCGAGGATAGTCGAGATCTTAAGCGACGGGGTTAGGCCGATAGCGTGGCTTGGAGACAGGGTCGTTGGAGTAGAGGCAGGCAACGTAATCGGACTGGAGTTCCACCCGGAACTGACCGAGGACACGAGGGTGCACGAATACTTCCTGGAGAAGGCGGTATAATCTGAACATTTTTTCATCAATTTTTGCCAGAAAGCTTTTTATTTTTGCCATCCAAATGTTCACAGGTGGTAGCGTGAGCGAGCCCAGGACGGTCGTGTGTCCCTACTGCGGCTTTGGCTGCAGGCTTCTCGTTGATCCCGGGACGATGAAGGTCAAACCCCACCGCGGCGAGCCGAACCGGGGCAAGCTCTGCCCCAAGGGTCTCCACGCGACGGAGTTCGTTCTCTCCAGAGACAGGCTCAAGCGCCCCCTTAAGCGTGAGGGCTCCAGGACAAGGCCGATAAGCTGGGGGCAGGCCATCGAAGAGATAGCAGGTAAACTCCTCGAAATCCGCGAGATTTACGGCCCAGATGCCGTGGCGTTTATAGCCTCCTCCAAGGTCAGCAACGAGGAGAACTACCTCCTCCAGAAGATTGCGCGCCTCTTCGGCACCAACAACATAGACAACTGCGCTCGTCTCTGCCACGAGGCGAGCGTCCACGCCCTTAAGATGACCGTTGGGGCGGGAGCACAGACCAACCCCTACGAAGACCTGGAGGGATTCGGGGTCATACTCATCTGGGGCTACAACCCGGCCGAGACCCACCCCGTTGTCATGGACTACATCCTGAGGGCGAAGAGGAAGGGAGCGAAGATAATCGTCGTTGACGTCAGGGAGACCAGAACTATGGCCTTCGCGGATTACGGGCTTGTCATCCGCCCGGGGACTGACATAGCCCTCGCGAACGCCATGATGAACGTCATAATCCGGGAGGAGCTCTACGATTGGGACTTCATAAAGACCAGAACCGTTGGCTTCTCAGAGGTAAGGATGGCGGTGAGGAAGTACACTCCGGAATACGCGGGGAAGGTGACTGGAATTCCTGCTGAAACTATCAGGGAAGTCGCGAGGACCTTTGCCCTCGCAGGAAGCGGCGCGATAATGTGGGGCATGGGCCTGACCCAGCACGTTTCGGGCGTTGAGAACGTCATGGCCGTCATAGACCTTGCCCTGCTCCTCGGCTACATCGGCGAAAAAGGCGGCCTCTACCCGATGCGCGGTCAGAACAACGTTCAGGGCGCGGCATACATGGGGGCGCTGAGCGAGTTCCTGCCGGGCTACGTCCCCCTGACCGATGAGAGGTTCAGGAAGCGTGTGGCTAAGATATGGGGTGTGGAAGACCTGCCAACGGAGCGCGGACTCTACCTCACGGAGCTCTGGGAGGCGATAGAGAGCAACGATGTTAAAGCGCTCTACATAGTCGGAGAAAACCCTGCCGTGAGCGAGGCGGACTTTCTCCGGGTGAGGAATGCCCTCAGAAAGCTCGACCTCCTAGTCGTTCAGGACGTTTTCATGAGCCGGACGGCTCGGTACGCCCACTACATCCTTCCGGCAGCGGCCTTCTGCGAGAAGGAAGGCTCGTACATGAACAGTGAGAGAAGGATCCAGTGGAGCCACAGGGTATGCGAGCCGATGGGTGATTCCAAGCCCGACTGGGAGATACTGGTAATGCTCGGCAGGGCCCTCGGTCTGCCCGGGTTCAACTATTCGAGCGTTGAGGAGATAACGGCAGAATACTTCCGCCTCTTCCCCTCGCTGGAGGAGAGGAGCGTTGACGAGCTAAAGGCTGGTGACGGTATATTCCTTCCGAAGAAGAGACTCCATACCTGGGAGTTCGCAACCCCCGATGGGAAGGCAAGGTTCATTGCAGTGGAGCAGGTGCAGCCCTGGGAGAGGCCGGACTACGAGTACCCCTTCGTGCTCACAACCATCAGGCTGATAAGCCACTACAACACCGGCGAGATGACACTGAGGAGCCCCTCTCTGGTGAGGCTGATGGGAGAGCCCAAGGTGCTGATGAACAGGAGCGACGCCGAGAGGCTTGGAATCCACGACGGCGACTGGGTCGAGATCGAAACGAGGCGCGGGAAGATCAGGATGAGGGCCAAGCTCGGCGGTATTCCCCCGGGCGTCGTTGCGGTTCCCTTCCACTTCAAGGCGAACAAAATAACGAGTCCGGCCCTGAACAAAGCCGGAACGCCGGAGCTCAAGTTCTCCGCGGCGAGGGTGAGGAAGGTCGATTAAGTTTTTATCTTTTGAAACCGAGTATTTATTGGTGATATGATGGGGGATGTAACGGTTACCGTCCCTTCCGACCTGGCCAGGATCCTGAGGATTGATACCGATGAAGTCCCGAGGGTGGTGAGGATATATCTCGCCGTGGAGCTTTACAGGGAGGGGTTGATCAGTCTGGGGAAGGCCGCGGAGATAGCGGGGCTTACCAAGTGGGAGATGATGGAGGTTCTGGCATCAAAAGGAGTGCCTTTGAACTACACAAGGAGAGACCTTGCAGAGGACATTGAAACCCTGGAGAGGTTGCTATGAGGGTCGTCTCAGACTCTGGGCCTTTAATAGCGCTGGCCAAGGTTGGAAAGCTCTGCGTCCTCAGAGATCTCTTCGGGGAGGTTTTCATACCCAAAGCCGTCTGGGTGGAGGTCGTTGAGAGGGGAAAGGGGAAGCCCGGCTCGGAAGAGGTGAGTTCAGCTGAGTGGATAGAGGTTGTTGAGGTAAATGACAGGCTTGGAGTTGAAATTCTTCAGGGAGAAATTGAGATTGGGGAGGCCGAGGCGATAGTCCTTGCCAAGGAATTGAACGCAGACCTGATTCTCCTCGATGAGAAGATCCCCCGCATAATAGCCAAGTCGCTCGGGCTCAGCGTAACTGGAAGCCTTGCGGTTCTTTTTCTCGCATGGAAGAAGGGCATCATTGAAGACGACTTGGATGATTTACTCGATGAACTCAAGTCTAAAGGGGTATACTTCAGCGAAGACGTAGTGAAAGCTCTGAAAGAGAGATACGCTAAAACCTGAATGTCCACTCCGGATACTCCCCGGTCAGGCAGGCCAGACAGAGACCCTTCCTCCCAACGGCCCTTTTCAGCCCCTCGACGCTGAGATATGCTAAACTGTCGGCCCCTATTGCTTCCCTCACCTTCTCAACGCTTCCAAATGCCGCTATGAGTTCGTGTCTCGTCGGTATGTCCACCCCCATGTAACAGGGGTGCTTTATCGGCGGTGAGGCTATTCTGACGTGAACCTCCCTCGCCCCGGCCTTCCTCAGCATCGCGACGATTCTCCTCATGGTCGTGCCCCTGACGATCGAATCATCAACGAGAACGACGCTCTTCCCCCCGATTACCTCCCTCACAGGCGAGAGCTTGAGCTTCACCTTCAGCTCGCGGTAGAACTGGCCGGGCGTTATGAAGGTTCTCCCTATGTAGCGGTTCTTTATGAGGCCCTCGGAGTATGGGATGCCGCTGACCTGGGAATAGCCGAGCGCAGCTGCTCTGCCGGAATCAGGCACCGCTATGACGACGTCTCCGTTGGCCGGGCTTTCCCGCGCAATCTCCTGCCCCATTCTGAGCCTCGCCGAGTAGACGTTGACACCGTCGATGGTGCTGTCGGGTCTGGCGAAGTATATGTACTCAAAAACGCAGTGATGATGCCTCTCTCTGGCCAGAATCCTGCTCTCCACAGACTCTCCATCGAGCAGGAAGACCTCTCCGGGTTCAACGTCCCTTATTCTCTCTCCCTCAGACTCGTCGACGAAGAGCCTTAAAGCAGAGTCCTCGGAAGCGAAGTAGTGGCCGTCCCCGGTCCCGTAGCTGAGCGGCCTGAAGCCGACCGGGTCCCTCGCCACGAGTATCTTCCCGTCGAAGAGGAGAGCTAGGGAATAGGCTCCCTTCACCTCGCTGAAAACTTCCCGCACGGCCTCGAACTCGTCCCCGGTCTCGTGGAGGTGCCAGAGGAAGGAAACGCCGAGAAGCTCGGAATCCACCGAGTGCCTGAACTTAACTCCCAGCCGTTCGTAGTGTCTCCTGAGGGGGAGGAAATTCGTGAGGGTTCCGTTGTGGGCCACCGCGATGGTTTTCCCGCAGCAGGCCGTCTCCAGCGGCTGGGTTTCCGTGAGGGAGCCTGAGGTCGAGTACCGGACGTGGGCTATTGCCATCCTGGATTTTAGCCTCGCTATCTCTCCGTTCCTGAAGACCTCCGAAACGAGCCCCCGGCCGGCCACCGTTTTTATCCTGTGCCTCCAGACGCTTATCCCAGCGCTCTCCTGCCCCCTGTGCTGTAAAGCCAAGAGGGCGTAGTAGGCTTTCCTGGGGGCGTTCTCGGCAACAGCTGCGAAGACGCCGCACTTCTCCCTCATGAGGAACCCCGCCAGTTTTTGACTTTAATATGTCAATAAGTGTGAACTCTGACGCCATACTTTAGCCTTTTCGTGTTTAAAAGCTTTGCCCATTGATTGACATTCACATGCTAAAATAAGCCTTAAATACTGAAATATTTTACACAAAAATGGTGAAGTCCATGCAGGTTTATGAAGGTAAGGCCAAGAAGGTTATCCCTCTCGACGATGGAAAGGCCATTATGGAGTTCAAGGACGATGCCACGGCCTTCGATGGTAAAAAGAAGGGCCAATTTAAGGGCAAGGGCTGGCTCAACGCCCAGATAAGCGCGGTTCTCTTCAAGGTTCTCGAAGAGAGGGGCGTTAAGACGCACTTCATAGGGGTCGCCGGCGACAACAGGCTCATCGTCGAGCGCCTGAAGATGTACCCCGTCGAGGTCGTGGTTAGAAACGTCGTTGCAGGGAGCCTGAAGAGGCGCCTTCCCCTTGAGGAGGGGGCCGAGCTGCCGGAGCCGATAGTCGAGCTTTACTACAAGGACGACAGTCTCGGCGATCCCATGATAAACCACCACCATGCAAGGGTTCTCGGGATAAGCGAGGGCGAGATACGGGAGATGGAGCGCATGGCCCTCAGGGTGAACGAGATTCTGAGGAAGTACTTTGCCGAGCGCGGGATAATCCTGGTCGACTTCAAGCTGGAGTTCGGAAAGAACGGGAGGGGCGAGATAGTCCTCGGCGACGAGATAAGCCCGGACACCTGCCGCTTCTGGGACGCTGAGACGAGGAGGAGCCTCGACAAGGACGTCTTCCGCTTCGACAGGGGCGACCTGATAAACGCCTACGAGGAGCTATACAGGCGCCTCACCGGGGCTTAGCCTCGTAGGTTATGAGGACAGTGTAGCAGCCTTTCTCATCTTCCTCTATCACTATTTTCCTCAGCCGGATTCCGTATTCGCCTACGGCCTTTTCCACAAGCTTCGGCAGGTTTTCAAGGAATGCCTTCTTTTTTATTGTGAGCTCCATGCGACCACCGGGAAAAGTTTGGGAGTGGGGCTTAAAGCCTTACCCCGTAGTTCTTCACCACTATTCCGGATTCCTCTGTGACCACTCCAAGCTCAAAAGCCTCAAAATGCCTGCCCAGGATTTCCAAGGCTTCCTCCCTCTCCCCCGCCGGCACTATGGCCACCATGCCAACGCCCATGTTGAAGACCCTGAACATCTCCCCCAGGGGGACGCCGTTTTCGTGGATCAGCTTGAATATTCCCTCGATAGGGGGCATCTGGAGGGAGAAGCCGTAGTCCGTCAGGCGCTTGAGGTTGGTCAGGCCCCCGCCAGTTATGTGGGCCAGGCCGTGGACTTCGACGCCCTCCAGAAGTTCAAGAACGGCCTTAACATAAATCCTTGTCGGCTCCAAAAGCCATTCCCAGAGCTTTCTCCCTCCGTATTCGTAGTCGAGGCCGTACTTTGGAATTAAAAGCTTCCTAGCGAGGGTCAGGCCGTTCGAATGGATTCCCGAGCTTGAAATTCCAATAACGACATCTCCCGGTCTGATTTTCTCGCCGGTTATAACCTTCTCCTTCTCAACAACGCCAATGGCCGTTCCAGCTAAATCGAATCCGTTTATCAGGTCGGGCATCACCGCGGTTTCTCCCCCGACTATCGCTATTCCGGCCTGCCTCGCACCTTCGTAGAGTCCCCTGGCCATCTCTTCGAAAATCCCCTCGTCGGGCTCCCTAACGGCGAGGTAGTCAACTAAAGCTACCGGCTCGGCCCCAACGCAGAGAAGGTCGTTCACGTTCATCGCTATCATGTCTATACCGATGGTGTCGAACTTTCCAACGGCTTCAGCTATCAAAACCTTCGTCCCGACCCCATCCGTTGTCATGGCGAGGTAGAATTCGCCGAAATCCATCAGCGCCGCGTAGTGGCCGAGGTCTTCAGCGGGTTCGCCCGTTCTCCCCTTCCGGAACTCGAAGGTCTTCTTTGCAAGGCCTATGATTCCCCCGAGGGCCCTCGCGGTTTTCTCGTCATCGACTCCGGCCTGAGCGTAGGTCAGCATGAGCATCACCGGTGGGAGTTCCATAGAGAGCTTAAAAGCTTTGCCATATTTATGCTTAAAAAGGCTTAAATATTCGCAATTTTTAACATTTTAACGTTAATAAATGAGGTGGTGCTCATGATAAGGCCCCGCGATGAACTCGGAACTGCCATGACCGACTCCGCCCAGAAAATCCTCCTCCTGGGGAGCGGCGAGCTGGGGAAGGAGATAGCGATTGAGGCCCAGCGCCTTGGTGTTGAGGTGATAGCGGTTGACCGCTACGCCAACGCCCCGGCGATGCAGGTTGCCCACCGCTCTTATGTTGGTGACATGAGAAACGCCGACTTCCTGTTTTCCGTGGTTGGGCGTGAAAAACCCGACGCGATAATCCCTGAGATAGAGGCGATAAACCTCGATGCGCTCTTCGAGCTTGAGAAGGACGGCTACTTCGTCATCCCCAACGCGAAGGCGACCTGGATTGCCATGCACCGCGAGAGGACGAGGGAAGCCCTCGCGAGGGAAGCCAAAGTTCCAACGTCTCGCTACGCCTACGCGGAAACTCTCGACGAGCTATACGATGCCTGCGAGAGGATAGGCTACCCCTGCCACACCAAGGCCATAATGAGCTCCTCCGGCAAGGGCTCCTACTTCGTTAAGGGGCCGGAAGACGTCCCGAAGGCCTGGGAAGAGGCCAAGAAGAAGGCGAGGGGAAGCGCCGACAGGATAATCGTGGAGGAGCACATCGACTTCGACGTCGAGATAACGGAGCTTGCCGTGAGGCACTACGACGAGAACGGCGAGATAGTTACGACCTTCCCGAAGCCTGTCGGACACTACCAGATCGACGGGGACTATCACTCAAGCTGGCAGCCGGCTGAGATAAGTGAGAAGGCCGAGCGTGAGGTTTACCGCATAGCGAAGCGCATAACGGACGTCCTCGGCGGTTTGGGACTCTTTGGCGTCGAGAT